>QIAK01000179.1:7907-19136 GCA_003225515.1 Acidobacteriota bacterium
ACTGATGATGGCAGGCTGCTCATCCGAGAAGGGTGACAAGGAACCGACGGTCACGGTGCAGGTCGCAGCGGTTGAAAAAACCACGATTCAGCGGACCATCAGCACCCAGGCCATCCTTTTTGCCCGCCAACAGGCCGCGATTGTGCCCAAGATCAGTGCTCCGGTACAGAAGTTTCTGGTGAAGCGTGGCAGTCCCGTACGCGAGGGACAGCTACTGGCCATTCTGGAGAACCAGGACCTAAGCGCAGCAGCACAGGATACGAAGGGCTCGTACGAGCAAGCCCAGGCGAACTACGAGACCACTACAGCCGCCAGCCTGCCGGAAGAGATCAGGAAGGCCGAAGCCGACGCGCAGCAGTCACAGCAGGCGCTGGACGCGCAGGAGAAGGTCTTCCAGAGCCGCCAGCAGCTCTTTGAGCAAGGCGCCCTGCCCCGCAAGGAACTGGACCAGTCGCGAGTGGATGTAACTGCCGCCCGCAACCAGCAGGCCCTCGCCAGGAAGCATCTGGACGCTCTGATGGCCATCGGCAAGCAACAGGAGCTTAAAGCCGCCGCAGGACAACTTACCTCTGCCAAGGGCAAGTATATGGGGGCGGAAGCGCAACTCAGCTATTCCCAGATCCGCAGTCCCATTGATGGAGTCGTTACCGATCGTCCACTTTATCCCGGCGAAATGGCGGCTGCGGGCACTCCCCTGTTGACAGTCATGGATCTCTCTTCCGTAATCGCCAAGGCGCACATCCCGCAGAGCGATGCTGCGGTCTTGAAGGTCGGAGACAAAGGCACAATTGCGGTTCCCGGCATTGCGGAGCCCATTGAAGGCAAAGTGACGGTGGTGAGCCCCGCCCTTGATCCCAACAGCACCACCGTCGAAGTCTGGCTGGAGGCTAAAAATCCCAAGCACGTATTGAAGCCGGGGACGAGTGTACAACTCTCGCTGACGGCTCAGACCGTGAACGACGCTTTAGTCATTCCCGCGAGTTCCGTCATTACTCAGCCGGATGGGACCAGCGTGGTCATGCTGGCGGGCGCTGACGGCCTAGCTCATCAGAAGGCAGTCAAACTTGGCATCCGCAATGGCGATGATGTGCAGATATTGGACGGCGTCAACGCCGGCGACAAAGTAATAGCGTCCGGCGCATTTGGACTGCCCGACAAAACCAGGATCAAGATCGAAGCCGCAGAGGCGCCGCCCGAAGCGCCGAAATCAGGTAAGGCTCCCACTGAGGAATCCAGTGAAAAATAGCCGCTGCGGAGCACGTGCGTGAACTCACCGAACGGGGGCGGCTCGAATGATCATGATTCGAGAGAGAAACATTCTTCAGCTCAGAATTCCCGCGCGCAAAACTCCAAACAACATTGGATTGCGCGGCACTCCCGGCCCGTCATCTTTCTGATTATCACCCTTGGGTTATTGGGAGCGTATCTGGCTTTCACGATCCCCGTATCGGTGTTTCCTTCCACTGATTTTCCCCGCGTGTTGATCGCAGTCGATAACGGCGTCATGCCCATTGATCAGATGACGGTCACCGTCACGCGGCCCATCGAAGAAGCCGTGAATAGCGTGCCCGGCCTGCTGACGGTGCGATCCATCACCAGCCGCGGCTCCGCTGAAGTCGATCTCTTCTTCCGCTGGGATATCGACATGTTTCAGACGCTGCAATACGTGAATGCAGCGTTGTCGCGCGTGCAGCCGGAGTTGCCGTCCACCGCGAAGATCGAAGCGCATCGCCTCACCTTCGCCGCATTTCCGGTGATCGGGTACAGCCTTACCTCCGATAGCATGCCTCAGACCAAGTTGTGGGAGATGGCGACTTATGAAATGAAACCCCGCCTGAATCGCCTTGAAGGCGTCTCCACAGTCATTGTTCAGGGCGGGCAAGAACCTGAATTTCATATCATCCCCGATCCAGCCAAGCTGCTGACGGCGGGGGTCACGGTCTCGGATATTCTGGACGCGATCCGGCGCACAGCGCAATCATCAGCTCTATCTCGGCCTGGTCAACGGTCAGGTGCGCACGCCCGAAGAAATTGCAAATGCGGTGATCAAGAATACTGCGGCGGGAATTCCCGTACGCATCGGGGATATCTCGACCGTAACGCCAGGAATAAAGCCGGTTTACACGGTTGTAACCGCAAACGGAAAGCCCGCAGTCTTGCTCAATATTAATCGGCAGCCGGACGGGAACACGGTGCAGGTGGCGCAAGAAGTTCACGATGAAATCGAACGCCTGCGCAAGACGCTGCCCCCGGGAATTCAGATTCAGACGTTCTACGATCAATCGATCATCGTCAACGAATCCATCAAGAGTGTGCGCGACGCGATTCTGCTCGGTCTGATTCTGGCCTCGATCATACTGGTGGTTTTTCTCCGCGATTGGGGAACGTCGCTGGTCGCCGGCCTGGTCATTCCAGTGACCGTGATGGTCACATTCATCGCGCTCAAAATGATGGGCCAGACTTTCAATCTGATGACCCTGGGCGGACTGGCTGCGGCGGTGGGATTGGTCATCGATGATGCCATCGTGGTCGTCGAAAACATCGTCTTGCATCGCGACCTGGGCCAGGGACGCATGGAAGCGATTGGCAGCGCATTAAAAGAAATCACAATTCCGCTGATCGGGTCGACCATCACACCCGTGGTTGTATTCATTCCGCTGATCGTGATCACAGGAGTCACTGGAGTTTTCTTCCGCGCCCTGGCTGTGACCATGACCGTGTCACTGCTGACGTCGCTAGGTTTGGCGTTGACCTGGACTCCGACATTGAGCCGATTCTTCATCAAACCACACGAGAAGAACCAGGCCGCAGAATCAGATTCACAACACAATCCGCCTTCAGACGGTGACGATGAAGTCTCCGCCCAAAACGCATCGATGGCGTTGCTCGCCGCGGAAGAGAAACATCTGAGCGGATTCTTCCTGCGCGTAGTGAACTTTCACGAACACTGGCTCCGGCGTGCTCTCGAGCGGCCACGCTGGCTCATCATTTTCAGTGCCGCGCTGATCGCAGCTTCCTATGCTTGTTACAGCTTCTCGGGTTCCGACTTGTTGCCGGAGATGGATGAAGGTGGATTCGTCGTCGACTATCTCACTCCCGCCGGGAGTTCACTGACTGAAACCAATCGCATTGTGGGGCACGTCGAGCAGATGTTGCGTGAGGTTCCGGAGGTGGAAAGCACGTCGCGGCGCACGGGACTGGAGTTAGGGCTTTCCGCGGTAACGGAAGCCAATCGGGGCGACGTTTTGGTGAAGTTGAAAGCCAAGCGCAGCCGCGACATCGAAGAAATTATTGCCGAGGTGCGCGCCCGGATTAAGCAGGAAGAACCCGCACTGGATATCGAATTCGTACAAGTTCTTCAGGACATGATCGGCGACCTGACCTCGGCTCCGGAACCGATTCAGATCAAACTCTTCTCGCCGGATCCCAAACAACTGGAAGAATGGGCGCCCAAAGTAGCCGAATCAATCGGCAAGATCAAAGGCGTGGTCGACGTGTTGAATGGCATCGAAAATACGATCAGTGGGCCCGCAGTTACTTTCCAGGTGGATCCCAGCGTCGCAGCCCGCGCAGGATTCACCGCCGAGGAAGTTGCGCTGGATGCGTCGGCGATACTTGAGGGCGAACCGGCGCCGACTCCGGTAGTCGCCAACGAGCGCGCCTACACTCTCCGCGTGCGCTTTCCGGCGGCGAACCGGGCTTCGCTCGACGCCATGCGCGATACCTTGCTGATCAGCAGCGCCGGACATACGGCCACCCTGGGCTCCCTCTCATCACTGACGGAGAATCCGGGGCAAACCGAGGTTCGCCGTGAAAACCTGCAACGCGACGTGGCAGTCACCGCCCGATTGGAAGGCAGAAATCTGGGCAGCGGAATGGCCGAGGTTCAAAAAGTTGTTGCTGGTTTGCATATCCCGCCCGGCATTCGCGTGGAGTACGGCGGAACCTATGCAGAGCAACAGCGATCGTTTCATGACCTTGTAGTCGTGCTGATTCTGGCGATCCTGCTGCTGTTCATTGTGCTGCTATTTGAGTTTGGAACGTTCGCTGCGCCGGTCGCGATTCTGTCATCGGCACTGCTGTCGACTTCCGGCGTTTTCATTGCTCTCGTCATTACCCGGACGACTTTTAATATTTCGTCTTTCATGGGGATGATCATGGTGATCGGCATCGTGGCTAAGAACGGTATCCTATTGCTCGACGCGGATCAGAAGATGCGCTCTGTGGGAATGCCTTCAGAGAAAGCGATGCTGCAAGCGGCGAGGCGGCGATTGCGTCCCATCGTCATGACAGCCTTGGCGACGGTCGCAGGCATGCTGCCGTTGGCATTCGCGATTGGCGCAGGATCGCAGATGCTGCAGCCTCTTGCCATCGCCGTCATAGGCGGTGTCCTCATTTCCATGGTGCTTTCGCTCATCATCACGCCGGCAGTGCACTTTTTTCTGAGCGGCAAGAATGATTCTTCGCAAGTAGAGCCGGCGTCGGCTTCCTAGAGAAAAATTCCGGTCCAAGGTGCAGATTCTTGCAAGGCGAGTGTAGTTACTGAAGAGGGATTACCGGCGCCGGCAGTGCCATTCTCGTCGTATAAGAGCACTCGCAAGTCGGCCCCTCTGCGGTTACACTAATTGCAGATTCAAAGGCCCCGTCTGCCGCGGAGTCCAAGGTATTTGATCCTTCCGAAGCTTCTCCCCCGCTGAACCACCTTGGTGCTCTGTATTGGCGCGGGAATTGCACTAAAATAGGTCAAATCCGGTCAGAGACCGGGCGGGTGAATGGGACGGTTTCCACTGGTGGAAAAAGAACTCGCGTCCAAAGAAAAAGAAAAAGACAAACCAGTTCTGGACGAGCAGAAGCTCGCAAAGTTGCTGGAGGCGGCGTATGTGCTGCAAGAGCACAACCGCGAAGTCCAGGAAATGGAGCTGGGCCTCTCGCTGAAGAGGGACCAGATTGAAGCGCAGGAGCGCTCCGCACCTCGCTCGAGCCAGGCCGCATCATCCTCGCAAGCGACCGAATCGCCTGCCAGCGCCGATTACACGTTCACGCTGGCGCAAATTGTTGAGACTCAGCACCAGATTCAGGTTCGCCATCTCGAACTGGAAAACGCCATGTCGCTGGTGGCTGAGCGCCTGACCCAGATCGCCCGGGCCGGCGGCGCCGCCATCGGCATCCTGAATGAAAAGAGATTTCGCTACCGGGCCTCCTCCGGCCTTCTGGCGCTCACCGCGGGAACAGACGTGCCCATGGAGAAAGCGCTCTGTGTTGCATGCCTGCGAACCGGCCAGGTATTCCGTTGCGCCGACGTCAATCCGGAATTCCTTCTGGATACGGAAGAGTGCCGCCGTCGTGGCATTCAGTCATTGATTGCGGTTCCAATTTTTCACGATGGTGGCGTCGCCGGGGGGCTCGAACTCTACTACTCCACGACTCAAGCTTTTACCGAGCAGGATGTTCATACCTGCCAACTCATGGCCGGCCTTGTCACCGAGGCCCTCGCGCGCGATGAAGAAGTGACCTGGAAGAAATCCCTGGCGACCGAACGCGCGGTCATGCTGGAGGCTCTCGAGAAACTGAAGCCTAACCTTGCCGCTCTGGTTGAGAAACCGGCAGCGAAAGATTCTGCGGTCAAACCTGCTGTTTCTCCAGTCGGGGCGTCTTCGTCCACATTCGCTTGCCGCAAGTGCGGTCACAAGCTGGTAGGAGAGGAGCAGTTCTGTGGAAACTGCGGAACGCCTCGGAGTAGCGATTACGAAGCGCCTAGCATGCAGAGCAAAGTGGCCTCGCTGTGGCATATGCAGGAGGCGCTGAAAAAAAACTCTGCGGAGGATTCCTCGGCGGATCTTTCCGAGAGCAGCCCTGCGCCCTACCAGCCACGCACCATTCCTGAACGGCTGCGAGCCGAAAAATCTCTCGCTGATTCACTCGAAGAGCAGAAGCCGGAGTTGTTCGAATCCACCGATATGTCGACTCACGGCGAGACAGAATCCGTGGAATCGGAGAGTCCGATGATCGGCGCAGAGTTCGAAGACTCGATACTTTCGGACCTCGAGATCTCCGCGAAAAATTCCGAAGAAGGCAGAGCCGGGGAATCCAGAGAAGAAGGCAGCCAAGAGGTATCGACTGCCCTGGTAAAAGCGGAACCCATCTCGGCTTGGGGTTCAGCCGCAAGCGCACGTGACTTCCTGGAGCAGTTGACCGATGGAAACCGTCCCGGAGCACTAGCTCGCTTCTGGAACGCCCGGCGAGGTGACGTCTACCTGGCGGTAGCCGTGCTGCTCGTGGCCTGCGTAATCCGCTGGGGAATATTGAATAGCCATCCCGTCAGCGCAACTGGAGGGCCCCGGGCCGGGGCTCATGGCAAAGTTGCTCCCGACGCCGATCTATCGTTATTTGACCGCATGCTCATCAACATCGGCCTGGTTGAAGCGCCGCCGGCGCCCGAATATAAAGGCAACCCCGAAATCCAGGTTTGGGTTGATCTCCATACCGCTCTGTACTACTGTCCCGGAGCCGACCTCTACGGGAAAACCCCCAAGGGAAAATTCGCCTCTCAGCGCGATGCGCAATTGGACCGATACGAGCCTGCCTACCGCAAAACCTGCGATTAGAAGCACTTCCGACTCGCCTTTCTAAGTTGTTAAATTTGACAACCCGCGGCTACGGGAGTGCAATCATAGTTATAGGTTTCGCCTGCAAATTCGCACATTATTTTGAACCGGAGAATCCTATTTGGAACGCGAGACGAACCATTCCGAAGGGCCAAGTACTCTGCCCGAACCTCAGTTGAATCCTTTGTTGAATCCTGTCCTGGGCCAAAACATGGGGCGTTGGGCGGAGGTGTACTTCACCAGTCCACCGGAAAAGCGTGAGCAAGCCGTGCTCGATCTTCTGCGTGATTTGCAGGGCGAAAATCCTGCGCGCGTAGATGCCACCGCTCCGCCTCCCTCGCCGGCTAGAGATGAACGTCCAGAGTCAGGGCCCAGTGCCCGTCTCGCGCAGCCCGAACAGGCGATGGCAGTATGTCCATTTTGTGGAAGAGAGAACCCTGCATCGCACCGGTTTTGCGGTATGTGCGGGAAAATCGTTGCCGGATCAGGCTCGTCTTCCAACGTCAGTATTTCCGATCTGCACATCACGGATATGCAGGTTGCCGAACCTTCGACCGATCCTTTCTTCGAACGGGACCGCCCTTCTCAGGATGGGTTCAATGAGGCACGAAGGAATGGATCGCAGGTCATTCCAGCAGAGGGCGCAGCCTACGACCGAGGACCGCACAGGGACGAAGTTCCCCTGTTCCGCGGTATCGGCGACAATGATTATCCGTACGAACGTGACGATGAGATCTTTCATTACCCGGAAGCTTCGCGGTCCTATCGAGTCTATGTAGGGATTGCTCTAGCCATTGTGCTCTTTGCGCTTGGATATATGGCGTGGCGCAGCATGCAATCCACATCGCAGAACGCCCATGTGGAATCGGCGCCTCCGCCGACCGTGACCGAGCCCGCTGCGACGGCGCCCGCAACAGCCCCGGCCTCCAGCACGCCGAAAAGCGACACACCGCCGGCCGCGAACACACCGGCCAACAGCAAAGAGAGCTCTGCCGCACCCGACAACTCTGATACTGGGAACGCAGCCACGCGAACTAGCGCGCGCAAGACAGCGAAAGCAGCGCGCCCCGTGTCCGCCCCGAAAAACAGTGCAGCAGGCGCTGCAACCGGAAACGGCGCTGAAGAGTTCGCCACCGCGCAACGATATCTCAATGGAACAGGTGGCCAGCAACGTAATCCCGCCGAGGCGGCGAAGTGGCTGTGGAAGGCCATCGCCAATCACAATTCCGGCGCTACGCTGCTTCTCTCAGATTTGTACTTGAGGGGTGAGGGAGTTGGAAAAAATTGCGACCAGGCTCGTGTGTTGCTGGATAATGCCGCACGCCAGGGAGTAAAAGACGCGGGACAACGCTTGCGACACCTTCAGGCGTTTGGCTGCCAATAGTTGACGCATCAATTGCAAAAACAAACCTGCCCGAACGCGCCGATGCCTTCACCGGCGGCGCCCAAGGCAGGGTTTTACAGGAAATCTACTGGGTTAAGAGCATCGCTGGAGTACGCCGCGACTCATACCAGAGCGCGAGTTCCACTCGATTCCAAAGCCCGAGCTTATCGTAAATTACTCGCAAGTAGTTCTTTACGACGTGCTCGGTCGTTCCGATAGCCATTGCTACTTCGCGGTTCTTCAAGCCTTCGGCAACGAGTTTGATGACTCGGTGTTCACGTTCACTGGGGACACGTGTCCCATATCGTCCACTTGCAGACATGCTTGCCTCCGATACAACAGGGTAGCGAGTTTCACTCGCTTGATACCGCCAGTGATGCCAAAACGAAGAAAAAGCCGGTTGAAATGAGCTTTCACGGTACGCCTTGCCATTTTGAGCTGAGCAGCAATTTCGGCGTTGTCACAACCTTGCAAAAGCAGCTCGACGATTTGCTGTTCGCGGGGACCCAGCCGAACAGTCTGCTCCTTCATTCCCCACCCCCTTTAGTTGGACACATTGGACATCGCCCCCGCTCGAGTGACCCCCGAGCGGGCTCTTTCCATATGTCATAGCACCCACGTTGCCATCCACGCCGTTTTGGGGGCAAAAACACCAGAACTATCTTTTTCCACAGACACTTGCAGGCAAACAGGAAAAAATGTGAGGAACCGAAGGGACATTCCGAAAACGGGTTCAGGCGCAATCCGCTCGCTTTTGCTGATATCAAGAGCCAAAAGGCCGAATACCGCGGCTCCAACACCACTCCAGAGCAGCCCGGACCCCCTTTGTAGATGCTGCCGCAGCCGCAAAGTATTGGAACTAGTCGTGCACTGCACAGGCCGAGTCGCCTACGGCAAAAGCGTCTGTCAGGTGAATGCCTTAGTCGAAAATTCCCGGCGTACAGGATCTTCCTGCACAAATTACACGACGGACCCCACACTCTGTCCTGCCCTGAATTCAGCGAAATCGTCAAAAAAAGCATTCTTCCTCGGTCACGGACTCCCGTTCCAAGGTCGGTGAGGCCGTTTTCATACCCCTTTCCCGCTGGAATCTCTCGCGGCATCAATCAACAGAACTCTGAAAATTCCAGTTTTGCTTTAAACTTGACGGCGGCTTTCGCCGTGACCGATTCAATGAACATCTCCGACCCTTCTTTTCGGCTCGAAAAGCAAATAAAGCTTCCCGAGGATGAGGTCCACCTCTGGCGCGTCGATCTGGCCCGCGTAGCCCATGAAGAAGAGAAATGGAAACAGGTACTCTCAGAGGATGAACGGAAACGGGCAGCCCGCTTCCATTTTGCCAGGGATTGTCAGAACTTCACCGCCACGCGCGCCCTGTTGCGGACCGTTCTTGGCAGCTATACGGCTTGCGATCCGTCCCATCTGGTTTTTTGTTATTCGGACAAGGAAAAACCCTCTCTCAGTCCTGACCACCTCGGGGATCGCATCGAGTTCAACGTTTCACACTCGGGAACAATCGCACTGCTGGCCTTCTCGCGGGGACGCATGCTCGGAGTCGATGTAGAACAGATTCGTGAGGATCTTGAACATGAAGCGCTCGCCCGCCGATTTTTTTCGCCCCACGAACAACAGCAACTCGCAGCTGCTCCAGAAAACGATCGCATTCACGCATTCTTCCGTTGCTGGACTCGAAAAGAGGCCTACATCAAGGCCACAGGAATTGGCCTTTCACTACCGCTTCGCGACTTCGACGTGTCGCTGGTGCCCGGGGATGAAAATGCGATGCTCTCGACCCGTCCCGATGCCCGTGAAGCTGCGCGATGGTCCTTACGCGAAGTGCCAACGGATGAGGGCTACGTTGCCGCCTTGTGCGTCGAAGGCCATGGATGGCGGCTACAGTCTTAGTACATTTACGTGTGCAGAAAATTGCGCATACTCGAAATTTTGTAGGAACAGAGCACGTCAGCGAGCGCAAGAGTTTGCAACAAATGACAGCAGAATCGAGCCGCGAGACCGAATTTTCAAAGTTTTCCCTTTATCCTTATCAATTTACAGTACAATTGGCAAAATTGCTTCGGTATGGCACTTGCGTGCAATACGGAGTGCATCTTTTTAGGTGTAAACTGGGGCTAATATGGGTCGTTGGCCCGCAACACATTCGTAGTCTCGTTAGCATATCCCCCCAGTTAGCATCCGAAACCCATTGATTTATTCTGCAAGACGTAAATTTACAGTGCACTAAATCCAAATAAACGAACCTGGGAGGTTCACGCGCTTGTCTGCTTCAACTAGTCATTTGATTGCTCCGCACGGCGGCGAACTTGTAGATCTGCTTGCATCCAAGGAAAAAGCCGCAGAATTGAAAGCCCACTCTCGCGAGTGGCCATCCTGGGACCTTACGGCCCGCCAAGTTTGCGATCTCGAACTGTTGATGAGCGGCGGATTCTCTCCGCTAAACGGCTTTATGACCAAAGCCGATTACGAAGGGGTCTGCCACAACATGCGCCTGGCCAGTGGCGTCCTGTGGCCCATCCCGATCACACTGGATGTGACGGAAGAATTTGCCAAGAAACTGACGGCCGGCAGCAGCAAAGTCGCGCTGCGCGACGCGGAAGGCGTCATGCTCGCCGTGTTACACGTCGAAGAAGTCTGGCAGCCAGACCGCGCCGCCGAAGCCAAGGCAGTTTTCGGCACTACAAGCAAGGCCCATCCTGGCGCAAACTACGCGATGAATATCGGCAACCCGTGGTATGTGGGCGGACGCGTGGAAGGCCTTCAACTGCCTTCGCACTACGACTTCCGCACCTTGCGTTTGACTCCCGCGGAACTTCGCGCCGAGTTCGCCCGCATGGGCTGGCGTCGCGCCGTAGCCTTCCAGACCCGCAATCCTATGCACCGGGCGCACGTGGAACTCACGTTCCGCGCCGCGAAACAGGTTGAGGCCAATCTGTTGATCAATCCCAGCGTAGGAATGACGAAGCCTGGCGACGTGGACTATTTCACGCGCGTACGCTGCTATCAGCTTCTTCTTTCAAAGTTTCCTCAGGGCACTGTGAAGCTCGCGCTGCTTCCGCTGGCTATGCGCATGGGCGGACCTCGCGAAGCGATCTGGCATGCTCTGATTCGGAAAAACCATGGTTGCACTCACTTCATCGTGGGCCGCGACCATGCGGGCCCGGGCTCCGATCCTGAAACGAAGAAGCCGTTCTATGGCCCCTACGAGGCCCAGGAACTCTTCAA
>QIAK01000180.1:0-417 GCA_003225515.1 Acidobacteriota bacterium
CCCAGTCCGTGCCGGTAAAATAACTTGCGCCGAAGAGATTGTGCATCACACCACGAGCGCACGCTGCCATTGTCAGCAGTAACGCCTGATGCAGGAAAACTTCGCGATCGAGCAGAAGCGCCAATCCAAAGAGCGCGAAGACCACACCCGACCATGCCGTGACCAGCCATTCATTGGCAAACTGGAAATACAATAACGCGACCACGGTGCCAGTGCCGAGATACGCCAGGAGCATGTCGAAATGGAAACTGCGGTCGGCGCGGGCGGTCTCATCCTGCAACTGAAAATAGACGAAGAAGAGAATGACTGTGATGGGCAGAACCGTGTACATGCGGGGGCCAAAGAATTCGCCGGGAGTTCCCGCCGTCAGGTTAGCGAAGAAGATGCGGCCGAAAGAAGCGGCCAACGCAACATACG
>QIAK01000180.1:423-5174 GCA_003225515.1 Acidobacteriota bacterium
GAAACTGCCGGATCTTGCGCCACAGTCCATATTCGAACAGGACAAGTCCGAAGACGGCCCATCCCAGGGCCACGCTTAAAGGCTGCAATTCATACCACAGCAGCAGGGAAACCAGCGTCGAGGCCGCCCACGAATAGACGTGGTGAAACTCCCTCTCGCGCAATGGTTCTGGCATGCGGATGATGCGTGATAGCGCGTAAAGCACTACTGCGACAATGGCCAACGACAGCAAGCGCACGCTGATGCCGTGCCAGAGAGCCAGAACATAGAGATTCACCGTAATGCTGCGCGCCATCGCGAGCGCGGCAAGCGCGTGAGCTTGCCAGCGGAGATCCTCAAGTTCAAAACGGCGATCTACCAGTGCCAATACGAGAGCAAAAATCGCCCAAATGGCCGCCAGCCAGCCACTCGGAGCCTCATACCATGCCAGAAAGGCCAGCAGTGCAGTCGCGGCAAAGGTGTGCAGGTAAGAAATCGCCTGATGGCCTTCGGAGCGGAGCGGCGTGGATTGCCGCGACAAGAAGTAGAGGCCTGCTGCGACAATCGAAATCGTGACCAGGCGCAGCGAAATGCCTAGTCCGGATGGCTGGTCGAGTTCCAGGTTGAATGTATAGGCACGAACCAGCGAACATGCGGCCACCGCATTCGCCTGCCATCCAAGTTGGCGGAAACTGATTCTCCGCATGGTCAGAGCGAGTACGACGGCAAACAGAATCCACGAGACGGCGATCCAGGGCGCTGGTATGGCTTCGTTCAGTACCCAAACCATCAGCCCTGTGCCGGCCCAGCTATATGCGATACGTGCCAGACGAGCATGGGATTCCTGGGGCACGCGGATGCGATACGCAATCCAGTAGGCGCCTGCGATCACCGGCAAAGCCCCGAAAGCATGCAGAGGAATGGCGTGCCAGCGTTGGTCGCCGGAACTATCAACGGTGAGGGCCGCCACGATCGCCAAAGCTCCCAGTAGATGTGTGTGCCAGGCCAGTACGGGATAAGCGATGCGTCGTCCAACTTCCAAGAGAACGATAGAGAAAACAATGGCCGCGCAAGGTCGCCAGAGTTCCGGTACTTCGTAATAAATGAGAGCGGTAAGCAGCGCCGTGCCTGCAAAGGCGAGCAGGTTCCGAAAAGTTCGCTGATCTTTCTCACCGGCAGTTGCGAATTTTGCCGTCAAATAGAAAGCTGCGGCAATCAGGGGTAATGAGATGAGCCGATTCTGTACATGGGTATATTGCGGAATTTCAGTGTGCAGGTTAACGAGGGCGACGCGATAGAGTGCCAACAGGCCGAGCGTGCCGTACTGAAGCTGCAAGTGGAGGGACTTCAGTTGTCGTCCGAGCACGCTTAAGATCAGCATGATGGCGGCGAGAGCGACGGCGGTCCAGTCAGCGGAGAATAGCGCCCATGCGGCAGCCGCGGCGGCGAAGGCTCCCAAATAAGAATGAGCGGCGAGCATGGGTGAGTCGGGCGAATCGCTGAAGAACTGCGCCCAACGCCTGCCCACAAAAAGTGAGTTCAGATAAAACACTGCGGCGCAGAGCGCGAACATCACTCCCGCTGCGAGGACGATATCGTCACTGGCGCGCCGGGCAGCCATGAGTTCCTGAAAATCAATTCCAATCAGGTGTAAGCCAACGAGTAATCCTGCGAAGAGTCCAAGACGTCTGAAAACGACTTCGCTCACCATCACGCCAGCGGCCAGAAATGCTTCCGCGCCGACGAGCCACAAGATGGCCACATTGTTTCCGGAATAACGGAAAGGCACCGCGCCGATCATGAGCGCCGCGCCCAGGACGCTCAGAACGACGAATGCCTCTCGACGACGTCGAGTAAGCGGCAGCTGACCGAGCGTGAATTCGACTGCGCCGATCACGAGAAGTGCCCAAAAAGCCAGCTCCGGGCGGACGGACTGGAACTTCATCGCGCCGAGCAGCAGCAAAGTGTTGAGCAGTGCGGCTACAGTCGACGTGTGTTCTTGCAGCGTGGATTTAGGCTTGCGAACGATGTAGGAGATGCGATACGTGAGCCAATAAAACAAAAGGATCGCAGTGCTGGCGTAGTAGTCAGGAAAGGCCTGGCGCTGCGCTCCATTGGGGCCAAGCAGGCGATAAAGCCAATAGACGTGATTCGAATAACTCGACAAAATACCGAAGACTTCGAGTTCGAACCATTCCATTTTTATGACAATCGCGACCAGCGCAAGAGCGAGGATAGCGCCGGCGGTGAGACTGTACACATCGTCATTGCTGAGGCCAACTGTCCAGTAGGCCAGCAGAAATGCCATGCCGGTGACCACTTGCGAGCGGTAGCGAAGCGTGTGTATGACCATCGCCATTGCCACAATGAACATGAGCACGAGGTCGGCAGCTGCGGACGCCATGATCCGCATCGCGTCCACATGATTCAGCGCGTACGTGGTCCAGAACAGCAGGGCCCATCCGCCACCGATGAAGGCATAAGAAAAAAGCCGATAGCGGGGCTGCCTCTCGAGGAAAATGCCGCCACCGAGAAGCCCTAGAGCGACTGCGTACGAGAGAGCGACTTTACCAAGAGGGCCCAGGTGAGCGAGCCCTTTGATTCCGAAATACGCAACTGCAAGCACGATCAGAACGACGCCGATTTTATTGAGCCAGTTCTTGCCCAATACCTCCTCGAAAGCAAAAAGTGATTTCATCCGATGCTGGGCTGTCACCCTGGGACGCGGCGCGGAATGAGAAATGCTGGCCGCAGAGGTCGATATAGAAGAGCGCAAGGGCGCAACCGGCGTCGGAGCAGCTACGCGAGCGGCGGGCACGGGTGGCGCGGCCGGAACCGGTGGCGGCGGTAGAACCGAAGGTCGGGGTGTGGTAGCCGGGGGCATCTGCGTGCGCGATAGCGGTGGCGGTGTGGTCCCGGACGCAGGCGGCGCGGCCGGATGTGGCGGGGCGGGCACTGGCGGCGTAGGTGCCGGCTTAACAGGTACAGGTTCCTTCGATTCCGGCGTGGCCGCTGCAGCTGGAGACTCGAATGGAGGGGTAGCGATCGAAGGATTAACGACTGGAGGAGAAATGAGGGGAGGTTTCTCCGCTGCTCTTTCTGGAGCGGAAGCGGGGACGGGCGGTTTCCCGGCCATTGGCTGATCCGGTTTCACCGAAGGTGCAAGTGGCGCTACAACTGGCGCTTCCACTGTCTTCTGAATGACCGGCTTATCAATGACCGGCTTATCAATGACTGGTGCAGCGTGGGCCTCCGCATGTACAGGATGTGCCGCTTGCGCGGCTGGTGCCTTGGTGATTGCCTCAACCTGGTGTTTCAATTCCAGCAGGTCGCGGCGCAATCCATCGTTCACCTCCACGCTCAGGCTCGTGAGCTTGAGAAGTTGCTGGCGAACGGTGTGCAGCCGTAGAAATAGGATGAAAACGGCGAAGGGGGTGGCCGCGACGAACAACGCGAACACTACGAGTATGAGCTCCACTCTTGGCACTCTCCCGTATGTACGTGCTTCTGTGGCCTGTCCATAGTAGAACGTGCGGCCGCGCCCGTCTTGCAATTTATTCTTCCTGCAAACTGGAAAGTTACTAACGTTCCTCTCTCTTGTGACTGGATTACCGAACCTCTTCGTGACAATATGTGCTGAACCCAGAGACTGCCAGGAGCGGTTGGAACATACCTATGAGCGAAGGCACGGTTGCGGCTGTAGCTGAAACGGCTAAGGTTGAAACACCCTCGAGTGTGACTACCCCAACTCTCCCGCCATGGCGGCGGGGCTTCTGGTCGTTGGTGATCACACAATTTCAGGGCGCCTTCAATGAAAACGGCCTGAAGAACTTAGTGGTCTTCCTCATCCTCGGAATGGTGATGCAGAAGGCGGACCGCGATAAGTTGGTGTTAGTTGTCGGGACATTGTTTTCTGTGCCGTTCATCCTGTTTTCAATGACGGGCGGATTTCTGGCCGACCGGTACAGCAAGCGCACCGTCACGATCGGAACCAAGGTTCTGGAGATGGCAGTTATGCTTCTTGCCATCGCAGGCCTGGGCTGGCAGAACCTGAATGTTGAAATGGCCGCCGTATTTCTGGCCAGCACGCAGGCGGCGCTCTTCGGTCCGTCCAAGTATGGACTGCTTCCGGAACTGTTGCCCGAGTCGCTGCTCTCGTGGGGCAACGGCGTGCTCGAACTCGGCACGTTTCTGGCGGTGATTGGTGGAGGAGTTTCTGGCGCATTCCTGGCTGACTTTTTTCAGTCGCACCAAGGGTGGTCGGGGCTCATCTTCCTGGGACTCTCTTGTATTGGACTGGTCTTCAGTTTAGGAATCACGAAAGTTCCCGCCGCAGATCCTACGAAGAAATTTCGTGCCAACCCGATCGGGGACCTCTGGGTACAGGGCCAGTTGGTCCGCAAAGACCGGGTGCTGTGGCTGGCCGTGCTGGGCAATACGTATTTCTGGTTTCTAGGCGCGCTGCTGACGGCAAATATTGTGTTCTATGGCAGCGACGTGCTGCATATCAGTTCCACGCGCACCGGCATTCTTCAGGCAGCGGTTGCAATTGGAATTGGCCTGGGGAGCCTGACCGCAGGATATCTCTCCAGCGGCAAAGTCGAATATGGACTGATTCCTCTGGGCTCGGTCGGCATGACCGTGTTCGGCATACTGCTGGCGGGGTCGCATCTTTCGTTTGCGGGCGTGCTCGCGCTGTTGGCAGCTCTGGGCTTCGCAGCCGGATTCTTTGCCGTTCCAGTGAACGCTTTGATTCAGCACCGGCCGGACGA
>QIAK01000180.1:5305-10930 GCA_003225515.1 Acidobacteriota bacterium
ATGACAGTCGCGGCTACGGTTTATGTTCTATATCTACTTCCGGACGCGTTGCTCAGGTTGCTGTTGTGGATCGCGACCCACACACTTTACCGGATTCATTTACAAGGGCGCGAAAATGTTCCGGCTAAAGGTGGCGCGCTTCTCGTACCCAATCATGTTTCGATGGTTGATGCAGTGCTGCTCATTGCTTCCATCGATCGTCCCATTCGTTTCCTGATGTTCCAGGGATCATACGACCACCCCCTGGTAAAGCCGTTTGCGAAGATCATGGGCGTGATTCCGATCTCTTCACAACTTCGTCCGCGCGAGATGATCCAGTCGCTGCGCACGGCGACGCAGGCCCTGAAAGATGGAGAGGTGGTTTGCATATTTCCCGAAGGCCAGATGACGCGCATCGGCCAGATGCTGCCCTTTCGACGCGGGATGGAAAGGATCGTAAAAGGAGTCGACGTTCCGATCATCCCAGTGAATCTTGGCGGCGTTTGGGGGTCAATCTTCNNATACCGTATCCCGTAACCGTCACGTTCGGAAAGCCGATGCCCACTGAAACCAGCGCGCAGGAAGTGCGCCAGGCGGTGCAGGAGTTGGGCGCAGAGGCTTATAAATTCCGCAAGCGCTATATGCGGACGTTGCATCGTTCGTTCGTGCACACAGCGCGCCGGCATCCTTTCCGCTTCGCTATGGCGGACGGGCGCACTCCGAAAGTTACATTTGGCAAGGCTCTTACCAGCACCGTGTTTCTGGCGCGTCGACTTCGTTCCGTTTGGGTTGAACAAGATATGGTTGGAATTCTGCTCCCGCCTTCGGTTCCAGGAGCGCTGATCAACCTGGCCGCGCTACTAATGGGAAAGGTTCCGGTCAATCTGAATTACACGGCATCGAATGAGGTGCTGGCGTCCTGCGCAAAGCAATGCGAACTGAAAACCGTGATTACGTCGAAGGCGTTTCTGGAGCGTGTCCATCTTCAGGTTCCCGCCCAAGCCATCTTGCTGGAAGATCTTGCTGACAAGCCGGGTTTCGCAGAAAGGCTGACCGCCGCCCTCATCTCCTGGTTCTTGCCAGTCGGACTGATTGAAAAGTCCCTGGGAGTGAGCCGCAAAACGGGCCTCGATGACATGGCTACGATTATCTTTTCCAGCGGCAGCACGGGCGACCCCAAGGGCGTAATGCTGACTCATTACAACATCGCTTCCAATGTCGAGCAACTGAACCAGGTCTTTATGCTGGGAAAGGGAGACAAGATTCTCGGAATTCTTCCGTTCTTTCATTCCTTCGGTTTCACCGGAACGCTTTGCCTGCCTACGACTATAGGCATGGGTGTTGTGTACCATCCCAGCCCGCTGGAGGCGCGGGCGATTGGCGCGCTCGTAAGCCAGTACAGTGTCACTTTCCTGCTGGCGACTCCGACATTTTTGCAAGCATACATACGACGGTGCGAGCCGGAAGATTTTGGCAGCCTGCAGTACGTCATGGCCGGCGCGGAGAAACTTCCGGAGCGTACGTCGGTTGCGTTTGAGGATCGTTTCGGGCTGCGCCCGCTCGAGGGCTACGGATGCACGGAATGCTCTCCGGCAGTTACTGTGAACACTCGCGACTTCCGGGCAGCCCAGTTTCGCCAGGTGGGATCAAAACGCGCCAGTATCGGGCATCCATTGCCGGGAATCAGCGTGAGGATCGTAAATCCGGAAACGATGGAAACTGCTCCGCCGGCGGAAACGGGCCTTCTCCTGGTGCGCGGTCCTAACGTGATGCAGGGATATCTGAACCGTCCCGAGAAAACCGCAGAAGTGCTGCAAGATGGCTGGTACAACACCGGCGACATCGCCGCGGTAGATGAAGATGGATTCATCCGCATCACGGATCGTATGAGCCGTTTCAGCAAGATCGGTGGAGAAATGGTGCCTCACATCAAGGTCGAGGACAAGCTCCACGAACTCGGCGGATCAACCGAGCAAACGTTTGCAGTCACGGCTGTGCCCGATGAGAAAAAGGGCGAGCGACTGATCGTACTGCATACGTTGCCCGAGGGAAAATTGGAGGAGTGCCTGGCGCTCTTGGCAAAATCGGACTTGCCGGCTCTGTGGAAGCCGCGGCCGGATCAGTTCGTTCATGTGGATTCATTACCGTACCTGGGCACGGGCAAACTCGATCTGCGGCGACTGAAGGAACTTGCGACGGAAGCAACGGTATGACCCACCTTCAGCCCTATATCATTTACCCGCTACTTTCAGGACGGCGGTATTGCGTTCATCCCCGGCAATGATGCGGTAGAACCTTTTCAAATCGTCGGCGTGCGACACTGGCACGCTGAGTTCCTTGACTTCCAGCGTGCGGCTGTAGTGGATCGTGTTGCCGCTTACTTCTGTCTTAGCGTGATAGCTGGCGAAACTGTAGTCGGCATCCACAGGCGGCGGCAGATCATCGACGACGTAGCCCTCCGGAATGTCGATCTCGAAACTGTCGGTGTCGCGCGAGGGACCCTCGAATTCAATGGGAAATTTGCGCGGTTCCTTCGTCTCCAGGATGGCGCTACTCTTTACTCCCAGGACGCGTGGACGAACCAGCAGCAGTCCTCCGGCGTTCTTGGCGTAATTCTGAGCCTGGAAAGCGTAATGGAATCCGAAGGGCTGGTCGGTGTGATCAAGATTGTCCACGGTAGCTTTGGTAATGCTAAAAAGCGACAAGGAGCCGGCAAGCAGATCTTCGATGGGTTTGATCTTGTCGGTAGATTTGGTCACCGAGTGCAAGCGGGCGCGTTCCGCCCAGGCGCGATCTCCAACGCGAATCTCACTGACCTCGCCGGTCAGTGTGCCGAGAGGGTCGAGTTTCAGCTTTCCGGTACGCCGGATACTGTTCATGGCAGCGGGCTGCCGCGGTAACTCGACAAGCTCTCCGCCGTCGGGAGTAACCAAGAGCCCGTAGTTGGCCTGAAGATATCCTCCGATTTCTCCAAAGGGCGTTAATTCATTGGTTGGATCGAAGTACAGAAGGGGACCAAGGCGGGGATGCCGGATGGTGGCGACCAGTGATGGATCGGAGAGATTGGGCGGCAATTGGATCGCCAGCACCATATGATTGAAGCCAGCAACGTTGGCGGGCACTTCGGGGGTTACCGAACCGCGTTCCGAGTTGATGACGACATAATAAGATTCAATCCCAATCTGGCTGAGCATCGTACTCAGCAGCGTCGCTTTATCCTTGCAGTCGCCATAGCGATGCACGAAAACATCGGCGGCAGGATGAGGTTGCAAGCCGCCAATCCCAAGTTCAATCGCGACGTAACGGATATCGTGCTGCACGAACAGCGCTAACGCCTGCATCTTCGCAAGGGGAGTCTTCGCGGACGCAGTGATGCTGGCCACCTGCTGGCTGATTTGAGGAGATGTGTCGCGTCGGCCATTCGTCAGGTTGCGATACCAATTGCCCATCTCCTGCCAATTGCCGAAGCCATTAGCCGAGGCGCCGCCGCGTGGAAAGAAAGAGACTATCATTTGGCCGGCGACGCCCTCGATCGGGGGCATTTCTTCTTCTCTGCGGATCGCCTTTACATCACTGACCACCCAATCCCATTGATTGCTCCCGCTTTGTGTGGGTTTAGCCTCAGGATAGTTAATCCAAGAGGCCTTGTATTCCCATCCGGCCGGCAGTTGCAGTGAGTAGTGCAGTTCACGACCGGGAGTCCTGCCCTGAAAGTCCCACATGATCTGCAATACCATCGGCTGCTCTTCTTCTTCGTATTCATAGCCGATGATATTTCCAGGATCGGCAGCGGGGATTTGCAGCAGCTTCTCTTTGACATCAGAGACGAGTTCGCTGCCTTCGACCTTGAGCAATGCAACGTCCACCGCTTCCTTGTCCTTTACTTCATAATCCTTTCCCTGCGCCGGGATGCACCATCCACGCAGGCCGTTAATCTTTTTATGTGAATCGAAGAAGACAGTCGCGATGCCGTAATCGCGCCCGCCGGGCCTGAGGATTTTGTAAACCACACGCACGTGGGTCTTGATCTTATCCACTGATTGAACATTCACGGTTCGTTCCGAATACAGCAGAACGGCGTCTGTCTTGTCGTCGTGGGCCGGAAGCGGCGCGGAGGCAACGGCCCGCATCCATTGGGGGGCGTCGGCAGCGAGGGCGCAGTGTGGAATTGCCAGAACGCTTAAGATCGCAGTCAGGACTGCGAGTACGCAGCGCGAACTAGTTGCTGGCATTCGTTGCACCCGGTTGCAAGATGACTTGTTGCTCATCGCCTGTCCTCACGACTTGGAATATTTTGCGCAACGCTGCGTAGTTCTCTTTTGGGAGCACCATAAGATCCACATTCAGTGCGCGGCTTAGATGCAACGTGCCCTTGTTGTTTTCGCTTTGCAAAGTGTAGAGGATGGCCTTGGCGTCCAGTTTTTGGAGCGGTGGCAGGGTGGAAATCTGCCAGCCCAATGGCAGATCGATGCTCACATCGTCTATGCGCTGAAAGGGAAACTCGAAGTAAATCGGCTGCACTCGTTCGGCATGGTCGAACAAGTGCTTCTCCGGCGCGCTGAAGAGCCCGACCGGGAATAAGGCACGACGTCCGGCGCCTGAAACCCAGCCCGGCACCTTGAGTGTAAATTCAGCGACGAATTCGGATGAGGAGCTCTTCCAGTCCGGCTTGTTCGTGAGTTCCACCTCGCATGCAACTGGAACGGCTTCCCTGACGCTATCTTCGAGAAATTTCTTACGTTCGGTATCGTCGGTCAAGTGCTGTTCCACGCGGCGTTGCGAAGCTTCCAATCCGGTGAACGTAATGGTAAGTTTTCCCTCGAGATCGCCGGTTTCTGTCAGTCTCAATTCGGCCTTTCGCCGGATGGTGGATTCGGCGCTGCCGGGC
This sequence comes from Acidobacteriota bacterium, assembly GCA_003225515.1. Taxonomy (GTDB): domain Bacteria; phylum Acidobacteriota; class Terriglobia; order Terriglobales; family Acidobacteriaceae; genus Sulfotelmatobacter. Next base: position 10,173 of record QIAK01000180.1, read on the forward strand.
AGAGTGGTTTGAATCCATGAGCCGCCCTCTTTGTCGAGTCTCAGTCCAGGGACTCCAGTCTCAGACCAGGGCAACATTCCGAATGGAACGAACAACGACCCGGGATCGAAGAACGCATCTTTCCCGTTCACTTTCACGACTACCACGTTTGTGTTCAACTTGCGACCTTCCATGGTTTGCGGAGTGAAAAAATAGCGTTGGCGATCAGAGACCCATGCTCCGGTGGCATCGTATCCGGCAGCCCGGGCCAATGCGAGAAAAAGCCAGGTCAGTTCTACGCCGCTGCCGCGTTGCCTCTTCCAGACCTCTTCGACATTCTCTGGATCCTTTTCCTTGTTACGTTTTTGCTCCTGCTCGGTCTTTTCCAGTTCATACGAAGTGTTGCGCAGTTGCTGGACCCGGGCAAAGATCTTTTGTAGTTTCACATCCGCGGAATCCGCCGGAGCAACAATCTCGCTCACGACCTGCTGCATGGTCTTTCGTTTATTGATAAAGCTTTCCATTCCGTCGTTGAGCTTCTTGCCACGCTTCTTCCAGTACGCCGCTGCATCTTTTTCAGGAAAGTCCTCGCTGTAGATGAAATCCACGCGTGCCTTCAGTTCGTTCTCTGGAGGCATGTAGTCTTCAGACCGGAAGGCGGGGACGTCGCTCACGTCCAGGTTGATGATGTGATTCGGTGTTTCAGCGGGTTGCGCTGTGCCGGGAGGCAGGTTATGCCAACTCCAGCGCATACTGTACGCGCTGTAAGCGCTGGTGTA
>QIAK01000180.1:10972-19869 GCA_003225515.1 Acidobacteriota bacterium
TACTCGGTGAAATCGGTGGTGTAGAAGTACTCAATGATGCCGCCGACCTGGACGTCGGGAAGCGTGAATGTCTTGGCAATGTACTTTACGCCGCGAGCCTTGACGATCTGTTTGTCGAAAGCCTTGCCTCCAAAGTCGACGACAGTGCCGTCCGCCTTGATCGTCCGCGCGTGAATCCCAACCACAGAGCCTTCGCTCTTCCAAAAGGGAATCTCGACGTCGGCGTACTTGCGGCCTTCTTCGGTAAGGATCTTAATTCGGAAGTAGACATCCTCATGCGCGGTAAGGCCGCGATCGTCACGATCTACTTGCCGGAAGAGAATGATGGCGGGAGCGCCCGGCGCTTTGGGCTCGGAGGCCATCTTCAACTCGTCCTGCGAAATCGGCTGGAAACTTACGGCCTGAACGAAAGGCGGAAACGCGCCGCTCATCGCCAGCAAAGAGAAACTGAGGGTAAGAGATTTCCAGAAATGGAAACGAAAAGTCGACATGGCGCAATTCACCTGTAGGAGTTCTTTTGCCCGCTGCCCCTTCAGGCCTGAAGGGGGAACCAGAGGCCGTGCAGGTTGATGGGGTTCCAAGCTAACGGATTGTAGTGGCGCTACTTATGGGTTGAGACAATACAGTTAGCAGGTTCAACTGTCAAAGAGAATTTGGACTCTGGGGAGAAATAGAACCAGAAAAGCGAGCTGTTGTGTTCCCGGTCACAGTCGAGTGTTTAGAGGCTAACTGCAAGGGCTAACTGAAACGATGGAGCCTCGGGGTACTGTTCCGCATTCTATTGGTTAATCTGAACGGGCTAATCGGTTGATTCTATGGATCAAAGTGCTAAACTGGCTACATATTCCAAAATTGAGGCGACAATGAAATTCGGCGTGCTTGTATTTCCAGGTTCGAACTGTGACCACGATGCGTACTGGACCATTCAACACGTTTCGAAGCAGCCAGTAACGTTTTTGTGGCACGAATCTCACGACCTGGAGAACTGCGATGCCATCATCGTGCCCGGGGGGTTCGCCTATGGTGATTATCTGCGAACGGGAGCGATCGCCAAGTTTTCCCCGGTAATGGATGCGGTTGCGAAATTCGCCGTCGGCGGAGGAATGGTGCTGGGTATCTGCAACGGATTTCAGATTCTATGCGAGTCTGGGTTGCTGCCCGGCGCCCTGATGCGCAACGTGGGGCTCAAGTACGTTTGCAAGCCCGTGCAAGTGCGGGTCGAGAATACCCAGACTCCGTTTACGAATGCCTGCGCCAACGGAGAAGTGCTCACGATTCCGATTGGCCACATGGAAGGGAATTACTTCTGCGATCCCGCAACTCTCAACCAGTTGCAGCGGGAAAATCGCATCGTGTTCCGCTATTGCGCTACTGGTGGCGAAATCACCCCGACGGTGAACCCAAACGGATCCTTAGACAACATCGCCGGGATCTGCAGCCCCGGCGGCAATGTCGTGGGCATGATGCCTCATCCCGAGCGCTCGGCTGAGCCGGAACTTGGCTGTACCGACGGGCTGAAAGTGTTCCAGTCGATGGTCGGTGCCTTGGCCGCCCGATAATTCAATTTCAAATTGATTCGGACGTAAAACTTCTCAGCAGATCCGCGATCCGAAAAAATATCAGAATTTTCTTGTTATCAACAGGCTCTCGTTGTATGGTCTTGGCGTCTTCCCCAGTAGTACAGGTTCCCACAACCTGAATGTATTTCACAAATACACGCGGGGAGGCGTGTGTCTTATGACACCGAAGCAGATTCTAGATTCATTTTCTGAGACATTGATGCAGGACGATCGAATCCTCAGTGCGCCGGAACGCGCGCTGATTGCAACACTGCTGCAGCATGCCAAGATTGCGACCGGTGAGAATCAGGAAATAAAAGATGCGGTGAGAGCGGTGATCGCATCCGCGGTCGGGGAAACAGTGGCGCAACGAGCGTTCGCGGTGCTCGGCGGTAGCATCGTCGAACACATTCTCGAGAACAGCGCGCTCCCGATGAACGATCACACGGGTACACGAGTGGCAGATATCTTTCCTGGCTCCCGTCCTCCGTTAGGTCCACAAACCCCACACGGGGTAATGACGGGCACGGCGGAAATCTTCCCTGGTTCGCGGCCCCCCTCAGATCCACAGACTCCTACCGACGTGCGCATGAGCGAGCCGCAGCCGCCTTCGAAGGGACCGCAACCTCCGGGAGTTAAAGCGCCGCCTAAACCGCCGATGACAACTCCTTCAGAGCCGCAGCCGCCCACGCATGGGCCAGGGCCGGGAGTACATGCGCCGACACGGGATGATCCGGCAAGACAGCCGCAGCCGCCCAGGGGAGTTCGTACGACGGAAGTTGCGCAGACGGGCACAGCTGTGGCCGAACGGCCTTCGGTCCTTTCGGCACAGTGTGTGGTGCTCGACGAATTTCTGGCGCCTCAGGAACTGGAAGAACTCACGCGCTTTACGCTGGAACACGAAGCTGACTTCAGCGCCAGTGAAGTGATCTCTCCCTCCGTGGATGGCGGCATCGTCAACTACGAACACCGCCGCTCCCGCGTCTTAATGGATTTGGCCCAGCATCACGACGTGATCTTCGAACGCATTAAAGCCGTGTTGCCGCAGGTTCTCGATCAACTCGGGATGGAAGAATTTTCCATCACCGGAGTCGAGGCCCAGGTCACGGCCAGCAATGACGGAGACTTCTTTCATTTCCACAGTGACAATGGGAGCGATCGCGTGGCCTCACGTCACCTGACGTTCGTGTACTTCTTCCATCGCGAGCCCCGGCAGTTCGACGGGGGAGAACTGCGGATTCATGACGCGCGTCTGGAAGAAAGAGGGTACGTGAGCCAGGGCAGTTATCAGAGTATCGTCCCTCAACAGAATCAGATCGTGTTCTTCCCGTGCGAATTGCTGCACGAGATCACCGCGGTGAATTGCACGTCGCAGCAGTTCGCCGACAGCCGCTTCACCCTAAACGGATGGCTTCGTCACTAAACAATCCGGCTTGGCTGGAGTGGATGGCAACTCTTATGGGAGGAGCGTCGCGGCAAACCTATGCTGCGACGCTTCCCCCTAATAGTTTCTATTGCTTGCTGGATGAATTGCCTTTGCACTTGATTCCGCAGCGAGTGGTCAAGTCGTTGTTGAAGCAGAGTCTCGATCAAAAACTTTATTTGAACCCAGCTTGCATCGTATGCGCGAACGGACAATTGCCCGACGAAGTTGCTTCCCGGAGCGACTTGGTTTCTGGATTTGCTCTGCAGGGAAGCATGGCATGGGTGCGCAGCCTGGCCTCTGGAAACCTGCTTCCATTCTGGCTTGGGCCGAAGCTGGAGCGTGTGCTGCGCGAGCTGCGTCCGAATGCACCGGTGCCAGACTCGATTTCGGAGAGCACGCAAACATTGTTGACTGCCGCCGGCATTCTGATTGCCGGCAATGACACGGAAGAAACTGCGAGGCGAAAGAGTGAACAGCAGTCCAGGCTCAAAAATGCAGCTTTGCTATTTCGCGAGAAAGGCTATGCGCCACTCAGTGAACTCATTCATCCGTTCCATGTCGCTGCTCTGCGCCGTTATTATCGGTACCTGATCCGCAGCGGCGCGATTTGCCTTGGAGATGGCCAGAGTCCGCGCCGTTATGTTGGATACAACGAGCCCGTAGCGCGATTCTTCCATCATGACATCGCAACGATTTTAAGCACGGTGGCCGGGCAGCCTCTGAAGCCTTCGTACGTCTATATGGCTTCATACTTGAGCGGAGCTGAACTGAAGAAACACACGGACCGGGCGCAGTGCGAGTTCAGCGTTACGCTCTGTCTCGATTTTTCTCCTGAGCCCGCTCTAGAAACGCCATGGCCTATTCGACTCGACACCGCGAACAGTACGGTGGCGGTCTATCAATCATTGGGTGACGGGCTGGCCTACCGTGGAACGCGGTTGCCGCACTATCGTGATCCGCTCGACGAAGGGCAAACCTCGACGTCGATTTTCTTTCACTATGTGGGAGCTGATTTCGCCGGATCGCTGGATTAAGACCGGGGTCGTCGTCGGTCTTCGGTCGTCGGTCATTGGCTTGTCGGTCGTGGGCCGGAGAATCCAGGGATGTGCCGTTTAATGATTAACAACCAACACCGTTGCCGACGACAGGGGCCGACGACCAACGACCGACGACGGTTTGGGGACGTTACTGCAGGCCCGAGATGATGTACAGAACGGATAACGTCTGGTTATAGCTGTAGGCAAATCGGGTGCCGTCCCGGCTCACCACCACCGGCGCGACATTCACAACTCCGGCCGGAACTCCTGGGCGCAATTCCTGTACCATCGTCTGCTTACCGGTCGCGATTTCAAGTTTGTAAACTCGGCTGGGGAGTTCTCCCCGGTGATAGCCGTATAGCGTGGCTCCGTCACTTGCCCACTGCGCTGGGACAAAGCCGGCCTCACTTCCTGGAATTGGCCGCGCTGAGCCCTTGCCTATGGGATAGATCGCGACCTTTGAATCCGGCCCGACTCCGATCACGAACTGGCCGTCGGGAGACGAGGGGCCACAGGCAACTCCATCCGGAGTTACGGCTGTGGGCGCTCCGCCCGCTATGTTCAAGACATAGCATCGAGTCGCGTGGCCCAGTTCATTGGCATTGGTGATAAGCGTGTGGCCATCGGCGAGAAAGCGCGCCCACCCGCTCTGTATATGTTCCAAAGCTCGGGTGTCGACGGAAAGAGGCTGGCCGGGTCCAATGGGAAGCAGGGTAAGTTGCTGCGGATGGCTGGTCGAAATCGAAATTGCCCACTTTCCATCGGGCGAGAGTCCTCCCGCGCTGCCTTCTCCGAGACGAACGGGAAGAGTCCCATCTAGTTTGCGCAATGCTACTGCGTAAGCGGGCCCGGCCGGTTCACTCGCATCCTCGAACAGTACCGACTGACCATCGCGCGAAATATCCTTGGCAATATTCCAGTCGTGCCACGATAGTTCCACATCGGACTTGCTGCGGAGAGTGCTGAACCCCATTGACAGCCGCTTGGAGTCCAATGCGATAAGAACGCTACCATCGCGCGCGATATCCTGCACAGCCAGCCTCATGGGCAAATCTAGAATGGTGCGAAGTTTGCCGGATAGATCGACTCCTCTTAAGTCGAGGTTCATGCCCCTTTCCGCGGCGGTGAACCAGATTTCTTTACCATCCGGACGCCAGGCCAGTCCCTGCTCGGATTCCCATTCCCGCGTCAAGCTCTTCATCTGGTGCGCGGCTAAATCGAACACGCAGATTGTTCCGCGATTGTCCCAGAGCGCAGGATGATCCATGAACGCAATCTTGTTTGCCTGCGGAGAAAAACGAATGCTGCTGATCCAGCCGGGACTTTCGTAGAGCACGTTTCCACTGGGATATTCAAGCCGGCTGTGGCCATCGACAGAGTGCACGATCGCGAGCTTGCCTTCTGAGTCCCAGTCGGCCCAGCGAACGTCTGCCTCCAACTCCTTGGGCGATCCTCCCGCGAGGGGTGCACGAGCCAGCATTCCATCAACAGTTTCAAGTTGCCCGTTGTGAGTGCCATGCATCACGACGGCGAGTTCGTTGCTGGGAGAAACCGCCAGCAGGTTGGCATCGCTCAAATTAAGCGGCTGCGCCAGCCGGGAATGACCTACCGTGCTAAACAGCTGCACGGGCCTGCCATTCCATGCGGCTGCGAAGATTACCGATTGGCCATCGGGGGCGAAGCGGGCCGAATAAACAGTGCCCGCCTCATAAGTCAGGCGATGATAAACGGGAGTCACTGCGGGCGAATGAACAAAGAATTGTGTCGCCAGCAACAGCAAAATTACCGAAGCAGCAGCGATGACCCACGGCAGTGCAGCGCGAACCTGAGTGATCCGCCTAGGAAAGCGAATCGTTCTCGCCGGAGAAGATGTTGCCAGCGTCTGCAGCGCGAACGCCAAGTCTTTGGCCGACTGGAATCGATTCTCGGGATCCTTCTCCAGGCAGTGCTTGATGATGTCCCGATATGCCATCGGGATTGCAGCGTCTTCCAGGTTGGCCGCCGCCGGCTCCTCGCGGAGCACAGCGGTCATGGTGTCGACTTCAGTTTCGCCGCGGAAGGCCCGCGATCCAGACAGTATTTCGTACAGAATTGCTCCGAAGCTGAAGATGTCACTGCGATGATCGACGGGCTTGCCCCGCAGTTGCTCGGGTGACATGTAAGCCACGGTCCCGATCACGGCTCCATGTTTTGTAACCGTGGTGAGACTTTCGAGGGAGCGGCTGTCTTCCGCGGTAGGCTGGAGCTTGGCCACACCGAAGTCCAGAATCTTGATACGCCCGTCATTGGTCAGAAACAGGTTTTCCGGTTTCAAATCGCGGTGCACAATCAGCCGATCATGCGCTGCCGTGAGACCCTGTGCGATCTGGAGTGCGTAATCCGCAGCCTCGGAAATCGGCATGCGGCCTTGGTTCAATCGCTCGCGCAGGTTAGTGCCGGCGAGGAGTTCCGAGACAATGTAGGGCACCGTGCCTTCAAAGCCGACATCGTAAATCGCCAGAATATTTGGGTGGTTCAGCGCAGCGGCCGCGCGCGCCTCCTGCTCGAAGCGTCGCAAATGATCGGGATTGTCGTGGGATGCGGGGCGAATTAATTTGAGAGCGACATCGCGCGCCAGCCTTTCGTCGCGGGCACGAAAAACATCGCCCATTCCGCCGGAACCGATCTTCTCGATGACCCGATAGTGCCCGACCAGCTGGCCAATCATAAGGTAAGTGCACGAAGCGCGCGCCTGCCGATTTCTTTGCATGGCATGTTAGGTGCGATATCGAACACAGTCAATAGCACTTACGCAGGGTACGAATCAATCTAGAGACAGTGTGGAGGCCGTGCTAAACTATGGCCGCTGTGGCCGAGGCTCCTCCAATTCCTGCACCTGCGCCGCCGTCGTGTTCCGAGTGCGCGAGCAAGACGCAGCCCGCCTCGGGGGCACCGCCGACCCAGTCCGCCTCGCGAATGTGGCGTTCGGGAGACGGAAAGACGCGTATCGATACACCCACAACCAGTGTGATCTCCGATCCAGCCGCGCAGCATACGATTGTGCTCGATCACGCCAAGAAGGAAGCGACGGTGATTCCGATGGCTCCGGCGGGCTCTGCACCTGTGGAAGAGCTGGGCAAGTCGACGATTGAGGGCCACGAGGTGGAGGGAAAGCGCTACACGTTGCCTCCCACGCCGCCACTTCCCAAGCCTCAGTTGCCGAAACCGCCAGCCATGTCCAAGGTTTCTGTGCCCGGGGCAAAGATGCCAACTGCTCCAGCCTCGCCGAAAGCTCCGCAGGCGCCCGCGGCGCCAGTGCAACCCAAGCTGCCGCCCAAGCCGAGCGTGACAGAAGTTTGGACCAGCGTGAAACTGAAGACTCCCGTGTTGACCAAGGTATCTACGGCTGCGGGCGAGCAGACCACATATTGCAAGCCCACGGAAACCGCGGAGCATCCCCCGTCGGTGTTTCAGATCCCGCAAGGCTACAAGATCAAGCCAAAGCTCTGAGGAAGTTGGCCCTGCAATCGTGATATAATTCATGTTCGCCGCATCCGTATTGAGGCAATCCTGTGATCTCCTCTGAAGGCGAATCCTGCGCCGTCCAAGCTCTTTCGATACCGATCTTTAGATACGAGGTCTAACCATGTCCGGCCACTCAAAATGGGCCACAATTAAACACAAGAAGGGCGCGCTCGACGCCAAGCGCGGCAAGATTTTTACCCGTCTTATCAAGGAAATCAGCATTGCGGCGAAGAACGGCGGCGGCGATCCCGATAGCAATCCGCGCCTGCGTGGCGCTATTCTCGCGGCAAAAGCCGAGAACATGCCTGCCGACAATATCAAGCGAGCCATCCAGCGGGGCACAGGCGAGTTGCCCGGCGCCACCTACGAAGAGTTTTCGCTCGAAGGCTATGGACCTGGCGGAGTAGCGGTATTGCTCGACATCAACACCGACAATCGCAATCGCACGGTCAGCGAAATCCGTCACGCCTTTGGCAAGAATGGCGGCAACATGGCGGAGGCGGGCGCGGTTTCCTGGATGTTCCACAAGAAAGGCGACATAATCATTCCTAAAGCGGCAGCCAAAGAGGACGATCTGATGAATATCGTTCTCGAATCGGGCGGCGAAGACTTGAATGACGATGGCGACAACTGGGAAATCCTCACTGAGCCGTCAGCGTTCGAGACTGTGCTTGAGGCCGTGAAGAAGGCCGGCATTGAGCCGGTGTCGTCCAGCGTGGCTTTCATTCCGCAGAATTACATTAAACTTGAGGGGCAGGCGGCCAACACAATGATTCGCCTGATGGAAGCTCTTGAAGAACATGACGATGTGCAGAACGTACACTCCAACTTCGACATCGATCAGAAGTTGCTGGAAGAAGTTGCCGGATAGCTTTTTGTGATCTAGATCACAGAGCCGCCCAGATTCGGGCGGCTTTTGTTTTCGCGATTCAATTCACCGCAGATCACTTGAGGCATTCTGTTGACCGAAGTTTTCAACATGTTCGTGGAAAACGTTGTGGAAATAGCCCAAAGTAACTTCGTAAGTGATTCACCACAGTGATGCTTTACCGGTTTGCACAAGAGCAGGGGCTAACACTTTCGTGGTAGAACCCGCGAGCAAAATATTTTTGCGCGGAATTTCGTGAAAGTCAGACTCGACAAACTTCTGGTGGGCCGCGGACTCGCCGCTTCACGCGAGCGCGCGCAAGCTCTTATTCTTGCGGGCAAGGTGCTGGTCGACGAGCAGAAACTCGCCAAGGCCGGCGCGCAGGTTTCCGAGGAATGCGTGATCCGGATTCTCGGCGAGGACCTCAAGTACGTCAGCCGCGGGGGACTGAAACTGGAGCGTGCACTCGATCATTGGAATATCGCGGTCTCAGGCAAGGTATG
>QIAK01000181.1 GCA_003225515.1 Acidobacteriota bacterium
GTGGGTGAGTTTGTGTCACACCCGGCGAACAGCAGGTCCCTCCACTTCGCATGTCTTTCCCTTCGGGAAAGGCAAGCTCCGCGGATTGTCGGAAATGGATGCGTATGAGCTGCTCTCGAAGGGTGGCGCGCTTGCATTTGAACGAGATGCTGGATCCGAATTATGTGGTGGTCTCGTCGATCGAGAAGAAGTATTTGCCAGCGAAGAAGAAGCCATAGCAATTTCTACAAAGCAACGATCCCCGGGCTGCAGCTGTTTCATTTCAAGGAAGGTAACAAAACGTGGTTTTGTTACCTTCAGATTCGAGAGGGATTCCATGATTCATGGCGGGGGCGCGAACCCGAAGGGCAGGTTTGCATCGGGATGAAATTGTTTTAGGGAAAAGAATTTCGCCGTGAAAGGGAAACCCCATTTATCGTGCAGCGAGCGCGCGATAAATGGGGTTTCCGACTACACTTGGGGTGGACTCGTCTTTTATGCTTTCACAATCTTTTTCTGGCTTGCATCCCAGACTGCAACGGACTTGTTGAAGTAAGAGAAGTTGGCAAGGTGACAGCCGATGGCGGCGTTGTTGCCGAAGACTTCGTTCTCGGCCACCGGCTTGCGTGTGCGGACGGCGTTGTAGAAGTTGGCCTGATGATCGACGGTGTCGCTGTATCCCGGAGGATTGGCGTAGGACTCGCCCTCGGCATCGACGCTGGATTTCAGCGCCGCCGGCTCGGGATGATCCTCATGCCACTTCTGCAGGTATTGATCGCGCAATGCCTTCGGCCAACCGAAGATGGAATAGCCTTCCGGCAATGGACGCGTGTCCTGCGGTTTATACGTGAGGGTCGCGTCTTTAATAATCATTGTGCCCTTGGTGCCGTAGAAGCCGATGAACTCTCCGCCGTCGTTGTTCAGATTGCAGCGCAGGGTGACGCGAGTGTTGGGATATTCGTACATGGTTTCGATCAGGTCGGGGAACTCGCGTCCATCCTTGAAATGGAACAGACCGCCGGTTGAAATCGCGCGCTGCGCGGGCTCCTTGATGCTGGCAATGAATTGAATGCCGGAGATGAGATGGACGAAGAGGTCGCCGCCCAGGCCTTCCCCGTAGTCTTTGTAACAGCGCCAGCGGAAGAAACGAACGGGATCGAACGCGACTTTCGGGGCGTTGCCGAGGAAAGAATTCCAGTCGATTGTCTTCTCGCTGGCGTCGGGCGGAATGGGATAGACCCAAGCGCCGCTGGGGGAGTTGCGATCCCAGTATGCGTTGATGGAGAAGACTTCGCCGAGCTTGCCGGAATCATAAATTTCTTTGGCTTTGGCATAGAGCACGCTGCTGACGCGCTGGCTCCCGATGGCGACCATGCGCTTATTTTTTTGCGCGGCCTCGACCATGGCGAATCCGTCTTCGACGAGGTGCGACATGGGCTTCTCGCAGTAAACGTCTTTGCCGGCGGCGCAGGCGTCTTCGAAGATGCGGCGATGGTTGTGGTCCATGGTGGCGATGAGGACGGAGTCAACGTCTTTGCGATCGAGAATGGAACGATAGTCGCGGCTGGCGGGGACGCTGGGATTCTTGACGGCCTCCTGCGCGGCGATGTGGCGGCTGTCATACAAGTCGCAGACCGCGACGCATTGAATGCCGGGCACGTTGAGAGAAGCTTCGAGATGCTCGCACCCGCGAATGCCGGTTCCGATGGAGGCGAAGCGGATGGTATCGCTGGGAGCTACGGGGCGTGGAGAGGCCGAGAGCATGCGAGGCTGCAAGATATTTTTGGCTACCGTGGTAGCCGCGATGGCGCCGGCGCCGAGATTGATGAATTGACGGCGGGACAGGGGAGACTTCGACATGAGATTCTCCGTCTTGGGATTCGAGAGCTTTTGGTTCAGAGCTTTGGGATTTCAAGCTTCCGGGGAGGAATTATCCCACAAGAGAGGGCGATTTAGTAAATCGATTTTCTAAAGAATGCGGAACGACACGCGTGTCAGCAGGGACGAAAGTTGGGTACAACTTCAACGGGATGTTCTAGACTCTATCGTCAAGCAGGACATCACCCACATTCAAAGCATACACAGAAATGGAGAAGCTATGTCATTGTACGGAGTTTACAGAGGCAGGATGCTGGACAATGTCGATCCTCAAAACGTTGGGCGCGCAAACGTTGACGTGGAAGGCAGACAAGCCTGGGCGCTGGTCATCACCACAGTCCCCAAGATTCCAGTTGGCGCGACTGTTATCGTTGCCTACGAGCATGGTGACCCGAGCTTCCCGGTCATCCTCGGGCAGGTCAGGTAAATTGCACGTGCGTCTTGCGAGGCACGCAAAAAGCATTAACCACTAAGGAGACGAAGGATCACGAAGGAAACCGAACGAACGCGAGCAGTGATGCGGTAAGGCATGAGTGTTTGCCGATTGGGAGCAAAACATTCAGAGCGAAACTAGGCGGGGAAAAATTGAAAGGGCCGTGACATTGGTTATGCTCTAGCCGCCCGCTCCTGCGAGGGAGCCAACAGCGTGGAAGCATGTACCGTCACGACCCCTTGATGCGATCACTGCTTTCGCAGTCCCAAACCCCAACTGAACCTCGCAGATCCGTCGGTTTTTTCAGGTCTGGTCGCCTTGCAGGTTGCCCCGCCCGGCTGATCACTCAGTTTACTTCGGACTGACTCAGTTTCCTGCGTCAACCCTTTCAACCGTCGACGGGAACCACCTTAACAGAGAAAGCAAAAACGTCAACGCAAACTTTCGGTGCAACTGCTGCTTTCGAAGCTGTGCATAAGTGAAATCGCAAATGGTTGTTAGATTGAAACTTAGTTCCGGCGCAATTTTATTGGGTACGGTTTTGCACAGAAACTTTCACAGGCGGGAAAGCAACCGCAAGACTCTGAAATGGAACCAAATAATCGTCTTGACGCCGAGCGGAGATCGGCGCATGGTTGCAATGAAGAACAGAAGAGCACCGAACAACCAAGCAATGGCAGAATTGGTGGCCTACGTGGACGGCGGGTGCCTGGGAAATCCGGGTCCGTCGGGCATTGGAGTGGTGATCAGCGGTTTAGCGGGCGGCCCCGTCCGCATTGCCAAGTGGATTGGAAACCAGGACAACAACGTCGCCGAATACGCCGCTTTGATGGAAGCCCTGCAATATGCAGTTGCGCTTAAGGCGCGCACTCTGCACGTCTATTCCGATTCGCAAGTTGTGGTGCGACAGATGACGGGGGAGTATGTCTGCCGGAGCCCGCGACTTTATTCCTTGCACTGGACCTGCCGCAAGCTGGCGCGGTCGCTGAAATTCTCCATCTCGCATGTGCGGCGAGAGCTCAATGCAGAGGCTAACCGGCTGGCGCAAACTGCTTTGCGGCGGCGGTGAGGCGCGCCGCGACAGGCGCGATGCGCGCGAGATCCCTCTCCCGCTGGTGAAACGCGGGCGTTCGGGATCACTCATTCTAAGAACAAATTCAAACTGAGTCACTCAGGCACCATTAGGACTAGTACCTTCGCCTGTCGAATTTCTTGACACCTCGCACGCCGCGAGCGAGACTTCAATTACTGCATCCTTAATAACTTAGACGAGTTGGAAGGGCGATTTGCTCCCTTCTGCACAAGCGTCAGTGGACAGCACGCGCAGGCATGGAACCTTATCCGCACAACTCGATGCAAGCTCGCACATCGCCGGGGAGCACTCCGGACCTGAGCGCGGGGGATGAGGCCGGCTTAGCTTCGTCCATGAGATTTCCGCCGGAAAACGCGGTGCGCTCTTTGGCTGAGATGGCGCAGCGCGATCTCGATGCAGCCTTGCAATTGCTGGCTGACCGGGCACAATACATTACGGGCGCGAGCGGCGCGGCGATTGCCCTGCGCCGCGATGGCAAGAACGACATGCTTTGCCGGGCCAGTACGGGGTCGAACGCTCCGGAGCTGGGAGCGCTGCTTTCGACCGAAGCCGGATTGTCGGGGGAGAGCGTGCGTACGCGCCAGACCATGCGCTGTGACGACGCCGAGCGCGATCTGCGGGTGAATCGGGACGTGTGCCGCCAGATGGGGATTGCCTCGGTGGTGGTGATGCCGGTTGTGAATGACGATGACGTGCTCGGAGTGTTCGAGCTTTTCTCGGGAAAGGCGAATGCCTTTGGCGTGCGTGAGGTTTCCGCAGTGCAGCGGCTGAGCGAGATGGTGGAAACGGCGGTGCGGCTGGCGCGGGCCACGCAGAGTCTGCCGGAGCGCCTGAAAATGGGCGAGACGTCCGCGGCCGAGGTGTCGGCTGGCGAGGTAACGGAAGTCGAGGACGATCAGATTCTGGATGGGGAAATTCTCGCGGACATAGTTCTGCAGGACATGGTTCTGGAGGAGCCGGGGTCGGCGACGCAGGAACCGGCGCAGGTTGCGATGCCTGCGATTGAGTCATCGGAGCAGGTCAAAGAATCTGCAACTCCGGAAGCGTTGAAAGCAGAGAGTGCCAAACTTCCTTCTGCTCTTCCTAATGCTCTTGCTGTTCCTCATGATGTTCCTCATGCTCTTGCGGAAAGTGCGCCGAAGGATGGAGTCGCGGGTGCCGCGGTGACGCCGAGCGCTGGGCCTGAGACGGCGGCGCCGAAAAAGCCCTTGTTCTGGTCGGCGGTGTTGAGTCCTGCCGCCGAGGCGGAGAGGGCGGTTCAGGCTGATCAGAGCCATGTGCCTCCGGTATTAAGGAGCCTGCGCAAATGTGAGGCTTGTGGTTTTCCGGTGTCGGCGAGCCGAGTGCTTTGTGTCGAGTGCGAAGAGAAGAAGTGGCGGGGACAGCTAAAAGTCGCGAAGGCGGGTGGGCCGGTGCAGACGGGAACTCAGAACTCTGTCGCGGCTCCCAAGTCGGAGGCGCGGGCGTTTGCGGCTGCGGCTTGCGCTCCAATGGCATCGAGTGCGGTGGCTTCTCACGTTACGGTGTTAGCGAAATTGCAGCAGAAGGAAGTCCAAGTCTCAGAGCCAGTGGCGATCTCTGGTCTATCGAGAGCTGTCCCGAGTGCGTCAGCGGGGGCTGAGGTTCGTGCGGCGGAATTCGTTTTGAGCGCGGGGCTGGCGCCTTCGCAGTCATGGCTGGCCAGAAACAGGTATATGGTCGGGGTGCTACTGGTGGTCGGGCTGGTGGTGGCTGGGATTATCCTGTTCCGCTGATATCTTCCTGCCTTTCATCTTTACTTTCCAAAATCCCCACTTCTTTCGAAATCCCTCCTCTTCTGAAATTCCCGCTTCTCGCAAAAGAGACGAGAAATGGGGCAACCGCTATCCTCATCTGGCTTTCGATTTGGCTTTATTTGGACCACCGAAAGCCTTGACAACATAGGCAACTCTGCTAAAGTTCGAAGAAAGGATTGCAAACTTCGAAACACAATGGGCGGTGTTATGGCGATGAAGAACGTTTATGAGGTACTGCGGCAGAAAGAGATGGAGTTGACCCGTCTGGAGAAGGAAGTGGAGGCGTTGCGGCTGGTAGCTCCGCTGCTCTCCGAGGAAAAAGAAATGGCCGATATGGGAAAGCCTGCCTTGGCTACCGCGGTGAACGGACCGCAGCCCACAACGCGGATTTCAGTTCCGTCGTCGCCGTCGATTCCTCCGCCTCAGCCGGTGCGCGCAGCCGGATGGGAAGACACGGCCAAGCGCTGGCCGTAAAAAGATTGCACAGAACTGTCGCCGCTGCTAACGCCAGACGGTGTGCGGCATAATTTTCTTACGGCCCGGGATGCGTCCCGGGCCGTTGTGTTTTGTACTCGGAAAATGCGATCGGAAAGTGTTTCGAAAACAGCAGGTTCCTCCACCTCGCATGCGCTCTCGCTACGGGAAACGCTTGCTCCGTTCGGAATGACAGTTCTGCTTTAATCTCCAGCAATTTCGTGCAGGGCTGACAGGAGACGGTCGACTTCATCGGCTGTGTTGTAGTGCACCAGGCCGATGCGCAGGAAGCCGCCTGATTTTTCCACGTCGAGATGCTCAGTAAGGTTCAGGGCGTAGTAGTTGCCGTCCCAGGTGAAGAAGCCGCGATCGCCGAGTTTGGTGGCGAGTTCGAGCGGAGTGTGGGCGTCAATTCTTACGGCGAAAGTGGCGCAGCGCTCGTGGAAGCGGGCGGGGTCGGTGATGCCGTAAATCTTGAGGTTGGGAATTTTCTTCAGGCCGGTCATCATGCGTTCCAGCAATCCGCGCTCGTGCTCGTGGATGGCGGCGTATGCGGCTTCGATCGCCTTGCGTTTTTCATTCACGCCCGGCGTCGTGATAGCCGCTGGTCGAGCTGCGCTCGAGTGGTTTGCGAGAGAGCGGCGGCCGAGATCGGCGATGTACTCCACGCAAGCCGTGATTCCGGCGATGCATTCGTGATTGAGCGTGCCCCATTCCCAGCAATTGGGAATCGCGTTGGTGTTGGGTCGGACTTTGTAGGGGCGCAGGCGTTTCAGGTGTTCGCGTTTGCCGTAGAGCACGCCCATGTGCGGGCCGAAGAATTTGTAGGTCGAGCATGCCAGGAAATCGCAATCGAGCGCGGCCACGTCGATCAGTCCGTGCGGGCC
>QIAK01000528.1 GCA_003225515.1 Acidobacteriota bacterium
AGTCACGGTGATTGCCGATCCGGGCGCGGGATCGAAGGGCGGCGCGGCGCCCTCCATGGCTGCGGGTCTGGGAACGCCGGCAGACGTGGCCAGCGGTGACGCTCTCGCTGAGGCGGCTACCGGCGGCAGCGTTAAGAGTGCGACAAAGAATTCAACCGGCTCAGGCACAGGCGATGGCGGAAGATACGGCAGCGCGAAGGGAAGTGGCCTGAATCCGGCAGGTGAAGCAGCCGGGATGGGCCGCGGGGCGACAGCTGGAGCTGGAACCGGAACCGGAGCTGGAGCGACTCTTGGAAGCGGCAAGGGTGCAGGCAGCGCAGCCGGATCAGGAGGCTTTCCGGGCATCACTATCAGCGGCGGACGCTACGGCAATGGAAATGGCGATGCTGCGGGCCTGCACGCCAGTCTCGCGCCGCACGTGCAGACTTCTTATGCGATGACGATTACTTCCACCGCGAGCAGCGGGGGCGGACTTCCTGACTTCGGCATTTTTCACAACGAGAAGATCTATACCGTTTATCTCGATATGCGCGCCAACGACGGAGACCGCGATCCGAACTGGACTCTGCAATATGCGGTTCTTCAGCCGGAAGGCGCAGACCCTGCCCTGCGCATTCGGGGAACACCGACTCCGCCATACGCGACGCTGAAACAGGTGCCGGACTTCAGCCCGGAGATTGCGGCGAAGTGCGCGCACCAGTTGATCGTTGCATCGGCGATTCTCAACGTGACCGGTCAGCTGGAGCAGATCGCGGTGAAGCAGTCGCCCGATTCGCGGGCCAACGACCTGCTGGTTGAAGCCCTGAAAAACTGGACGTTCCAACCAGCACAAATCGAAGGGAAGCCGGTGGTTCTCAAAATTTTGATGGGGATCCGCTTGGCCGCCCGCTGAAGACGTTTACCTTCTAATCCGGTCTCATCTGATCACGAAAATACGCCCGCTGCACGCGACGCTCGGCTGCTGAATCCCTTAGCGCAGGGCACAACCCGTTTTGTCACTGAGCTCCTGCAATGAGAGAACTCCTTCTTGCGGCGGATCTGTGCCAAATTGCCAGCTTGGAAACTGCGTCACTCCCACTGCTTGGCAGGATCGCGCCATTTCGCTCGGCTTGTCCTTGATCGCACACTCCTCGTAGAGCACGTAGCGAAATGCCGCGCCAAACATCGCTTTTTGATCGGCGCAGTGGGGGCACCAGTAGAGGCCGTACATTTTTGCTTCGTGGTTAGCAAGGCATTTCGCGAATGAATCATATTCGTGATTGCGATAGTAGCGTGCTCCAGCAAGTGCTCCAACCAGCCAGATAATAAGGACAGCGGATAACTGAGCCTTCCTACGCTTTGCGCAGGATGCGTTGCTCGGATGTTCGGTTAACTGTTCAGACATACCCGTCACGAGTCATTAAACCTGCGATGTCGAAACCTTCCGACTTACTTTTGCTGCGCATCTTCGTTTATCGTCAACGTTACCGTCGCGTTTTCTTCGATGCTGACTTCCTGTGCATAATCCCGCAACGATGTGACCCAGTCTGAGTCGAGGTATCTACTCGCCTCGGCGCCTTGAATCGCGAAGACTTGATAATGTCCTGGGGCAACTCCCAAAATGGTGAATTGCCCTTGCGCATTCGTCCGAAGATCTTTGTAGAGATCCGGGGCGTCAGGGCGTGGAGGATCCGGGACAAGGGCCACGTTCACGCCGATGGCCGGTTGTTGTTGACCATCGAAGATTGTCCCGCTAATAGTCCCGCCTAAGGAACTAATCCGAATATCGAGCGAGCCAGTGTTTTGCTTAAAATCAACCTTGCGTCCGGCGACGTCTTGCATTCCAACCTGGACTTTTTTGAGATAGTACTCCGACGGCAGCCCCACAATGCTGACCGTGTACTCAGATGGAAGTACACCGTCTAACAAGAAACTGCCGTCGGGTTTAACCTCTCCGATCAAAGATCCAGCCAGAAAGTCGGATTCCGGTTCCAAAAGAACTCTTAAAGACGTGAACTGCAAGTTCTGCCTTACGCCTTCAATATCGATGCGTCCGCTCATAGCCACCGCCTTGTTCAAGGGCAATTCCAGATTTCTGCGTTTCTGACTTCAAGAGTTTCCGTGCCTAGGTAGCGTCGCTGATGCTCATCCATGAAAAATGCGGAAAGGCGATAGGCTGCGGGGGCGACGCCTCGAAAATGAAAGTGGCCTTCAGCGTCGATGCCGGTGGTCGAAGTGCTTTCCAGGTCGGCGCCAGCGCCTTGCGCCTTCAAAGCGACGACGGTGTCACGGCCCAAGGGAGCCGACGCACACGACACCGTGCCGCGTATGTCTACCAGGGTTGGCACGACAGACGCAATGTCGATACCTCCAATTTGACTTGCTTCGTCCACTGTGATTAGCGACGCGGCGGCGGCGTCAACAGCACTAGGGAAAAACGTGGTTGCATAACG
>QIAK01000529.1 GCA_003225515.1 Acidobacteriota bacterium
TACTGGGAGCGGGCAATCGAGGGTGAGAAACGCGACTGGGTCCTGCAGCAGGCAGATTTTGCTGGACAGAAATAAAGGAGCATCGCAATGGAAACCAGACCACCGGCCGGCGTATCGGCGCCGCCAACAGCAAACGATGGAAGCACTCGGCGCAAGCGACGTAACGGAGTTGAAGTGTCTCTGCGCTACTTCCTACTAAAGCCCGGCTCCTCGCCCGGTTCAGTCGAACTAGGACAAGAAGCGGCCAGCGAAGGTGAGGCCCTGATTCAGTCTTTCAAGAGCAGCCAGCCGTTCTACACATTGGCGGCTTGGAAAGCAGTTCCGGAGGTAAATGGCAGTGGCAGTCCTGTGATCGTAAAGCGGGCTGTCACAAGAAGCTAAATTTCTCTTTAACAACAACAGCACTTCCAGTTCTCAGATGACCAAGGCAAGTGATTTGGTCCTTTGAGCGCCCCACGGCTTGATGTGGGGAGATGTGCTGACCGGGCTTCTCGCTGTCGAGGGCCAGGCCGAGCGAACCCGAACAGGCGGCCAGGCGAGACGACGAGAGAGCTTGCGGTTACGCAAACTCCTTAACTCTCTCCGGGTCTCCGGCGGGAAATAAATAGTTAAGGAGAATAACAATGAAGAAGAATATAACGACGAAGAATTACAGAATCCCGGCTGACCAGATACAGAACCTTGAGATCGACCGCAATGGCAGAGTAGCGCCACGGCTGCACGATCTTGAGCCTTTGAAGAACACGCTGCTCAGTGTGGTCTATCCCGGAATCAAAGTGGCCAGTGTCAACGTGCCGACCGAGATCCTCGACGACTACGAGGAATCACAGGTCGAAAACAGGCTGGCAAAACTTGTCTGGAACGGAATTCACTACAAATTAGTCGGCGCGAGTGGTTCGGCAAAGAAGGGCAAGTTTTACTTTGTTGACCAGGAGCACAGCCGTGCGATTGCCGAGCGGTTCCAGCATTGGCCGCAGGCGGCAATCGTCTATTTCGGGATCCTCGTTTCCTCATGCAAGGTGATGGTGGAGGAACCCGATGCGCGCGTGCTCGTCGTGCCCGACGGCAAGCTGGGGACGAACGACTGCCGGGGATGGATCAGGCGTTCATTCTTCCTGAAGCTCCAACTAGCTCATGAGCAGCAACTCGTCATGGAGGAAATCGACGGGCTCCTCCGGGATCGCTATGACAAACCTCCCGACCAGGAACTTTTGGGCGAGCAGGAAAGACAAGAGCTGGCCCAGATTGCGAAACAGGAGGTACGCCGGAAAGTCCTTCCGGACGGCCGCTTTTATCAGTTTCGCATGTCCTTTTCCAATACCCAGGCGAAAGGCTCATTCAAAATCATGGAGGATGATGTTGCCGACGCGCTTGAGGCGGATTTCATTCTGCCGGAGAGCGCGGTCAAACCAGGGTTGAAGGTTCCGGCGGTGATGTACTCGATCTTCGGGCCGGGCAGAAGATTTCGCGGGAATGTCGTGACAGGCATCCGCGAATTCTCCCGCCAGCTCGAGTTTGAGTCCAGTTACACGTTGCTAGAACATGCACCCAAGGACTCAATTCAGCTGGAAATTTTACCACAGGCCATGGAGCAGGTGCGCAAGCTGAGTGGAGCGGTAAGCGAAGGCCGTTATGAAGAACTTCTTAAGATTTTGGGACGGCATCCGGACAGCCTTCCGGATCTGGACCAGGATACTGGCGAAGAATTCAGAATCGTCGAAGGCCTGCTGTTGGCTGACGCGAGCGGCGAGATCGTTCGTCATCCTTACGTCAACAATCAACTGAACAAACTTCTTGCTCGCTGGGCGTACAAAGTGACGACTGGAGGAGGCTTCCGTCTGCCCGCATTTGCCTTGATGGACGACGGATATCTCTTTTTGAAAGATGGCAAGGTGCTTTCGGGCTCCGACTGGATTCCCGAGCACAGCGCCATCGTTCCACTGGCCTCGAAGTTGGGCCTTTGTGTCCGTTACCCGATACGCATGGTTGACGATCTTCTGCCTTTCAGAAACTTACACGACTCATTGATCGTGAAGCATCTGAGCGAGCACCTTGCTGCGCAAGGGTGTGTCGGACGCAGAAGTGCGCGATCTGGTAGCGCGGCAGTTGCGACTTCAGGGCACGTATGTTCTGCACTCAGAAACGGCAAAGAAAAACGGCGGCGACTATGACTTCGACTGGATCTGCGTGGTCGAGGAAGACCGGTTCCCCAGGTTCGTGAAGGACCGGTTTGCACGTGGGCTCGGCCAGCAACAGGGCAAGAACAAAGCCAACAAGGCCCGCGATCCATGGTTCAACCTGGAGCACGTGGCCATGAAGGCTCGGGGCAATCACATCGGCTCGATCACCGATTTGATGACCTCCTGCCGTGCTTCGGGCAAAGAAGAGCTTGCCCAGCAATTGGCGAAGGAACTCCAGAATGCGCTCGACAGCCTCAAGTGGCAAGTCCAGCGGGATTTGAAACTCGTTTCCGAAATACGCCAGCAGGTACGACAAGCACCCTGGCTTCGTCACAAGAATGAACGCCGGGTGTCTGATCTGCCGCTACATCTCGATGTGGAAGAGTCAGACCGCATCGGGAAACTCTACAACCACGTCCGCAAGGAGAT
>QIAK01000530.1:0-2066 GCA_003225515.1 Acidobacteriota bacterium
GATCTGCCATCTGACAGTCTCTTTCCAAACCCTTTTTGAGCGAGCGACGAGAACGGAGACTGTTAATCCACTTCGCAGCCGCAAGCGAGAACGCCACCTTTCCCCCCGGCGAACTATCGACACCTCGCCGGGAAACAGCGCTGTGATCCGGCCGACGAGTTCCTCGCGCAGAGCTTGCGTTCTACGGCGCAGGTCGATGGAACCGAACTGGTCGGGTCGTCCGTACCCGATCAATTCGTACGCTCTTCGCAGGCTGCCGAACCTTCCACGATAGGTGGAAGGGGACGGCACATCACGGCAAGTCTTGATGAGAATTGGGCCAAATTGTCCGGGACGGCCGTATCCGATTAATTGATATGCTTGTCGCATGCTCCCAAAGCGAAGTCGGTACGTCGAGGGCGATGGCATATCAGCTGAATTCTGAATGAGTCTAAGGGACAGCCTGCCTTCTCTCGAAAGCAGCATCCTCAACTTGTCCAGAAGTTCTTCATCCGTTTTGTTGATCGTCCGCGCCGTGACGATTCGCTGGGCTGCGAAGAAAGCCGTTTGATCCACCATTGGTTCAAACGCTTTCTCAGCGAGAATCCAGTCGGCCTTTGGTATTCTGACCTTCGGAGTGTAGAGGCGTGATGAGGTTCGGCCATAGACGTGGCATCCCACATACTTCGGATGCGTAAGGATGCTGTACACCGCTTGATAGTCCCACTTTGAAAGACCCGTATACGGCACGGCCCTCTGGTTGAGTTCGTTGGCAATTCCATAGACTGTCAACCCCTCGGAGATGAACATTCGGTAGATTTGCCTCACGATTTCTACCTCGCGCGGGTCACCAGGAATGAGGATTCACCCGATCCGTCGCAATACTCTTCCGTTCGCCGCTCTCCAGGGTCTGTTTGGGTAGCCCATTCGGCGAAATCAAGAGCCGTTTCAGACCGTACCCCGGCCTTCCTCCCTGCTTGAATCCCAGTCGGGCCAGCCGTCTTTGACCCTCCAGAACCTTTACACTAAGCTCTCGGCTGTACTCACCTGCTATCGTTCTCTTTAGAGCCTTCATGATGAGACTCGGAAGAGTGCCATCATTTGCGAAGGTCTCAGCGCAGTAATGAACGGGTGCTCCTGCGGCCTTGCATAAGAATTCGTAATGCGCGGATCCCTCGGTGTCCTGAAACCGTCCCCAGCGGCTCACGTCATAGACGAGAATCGCCCGATAGGGAGCAGCCTGCGTCACGACATCATGCAGCAGTTGCCGCAATCCGTATCTATGCTTGAGGACGATTCCGCTTTTGGCAGCATCGCAGTAAGTTTGGACGATCTCGAAGCCGTGGGACTCTGCGTACATCCGTATTGCTGCGGATTGGTTTTCGAGCGAATACTGCTGGTGCTCGGTGGACATGCGAAGGTACTGAATGGCAGGAATGCGTAGATCGGCAGTCATAGTGCCTCCTACTGGGCACATCGACCGGAGTTGGACATACTTTAGGAGGTGCGCGAAAAATAGTCTACGACGGGATCTATGAGCCCATTTATCGCCCCTTAAAAGAATAGAGACTCTACTGGACCAGTGGATCTCTCAATACAGTCAAGCTCTCAGATGACGCTGGAACTGGCAGCTTTAACCCGCCTATTGGCGGGGCCATTGGCAGCATTACGAAGGAGTTGCTCGATGGTCTCGGCTGGCGCCGGTCTGGAGTACAGGTATCCTTGCGCGAGTTCGCAGCCAATATCCCTGAGCAAGTCCTCCTGCTCTTGTGTCTCGACCCCCTCCGCGACAACCTTCAGCCGAAGACCATGGGCGAGCATGACAATGATGCGAACGATTGCGCCAGTTTCGACGTCTGTGAGCATGCGCGAGACGAATGACCGGTCGATTTTTATTGCATCCACCGGAAAGTGCTGCAGCCGGCTAAGCGAGGAGTATCCGGTGCCGAAATCATCAATGTCTAGTCGAACGCCAAGCGCCTTGAGTTGGTTCAGTACAAGAGCGGATCTGTCTGCATCGTGCATGGCGATTGTTTCGGTGATCTCCAGGTTCAGACAGCCCGGCTCCAATCCAGTCTCCTGCAGCG
>QIAK01000530.1:2101-5009 GCA_003225515.1 Acidobacteriota bacterium
CAAACAGGGTCTGCCAGGAACGTACCTGGCGGCAGGCGTGGTCAAGCAACTGCCGGTTGATAGCGAGGATGATGCCTGTCTCATCTGCAACTGGGATGAATTCTGCCGGCATCACCAAACCCTCAGGACGCTGCCAGCGGCTGAGTGTCTCAAATCCCACAACCTTTCCGGTAAGCAGCGAGACGATGGGCTGGTAGTAAACGCGGAATTGATTCAGCTCCAGAGCCCGGCGCAAATCGGTCTCGAGCTGCAGGCGTTTCAGAGCGCCCGTATGCATCGCTTGATCGAACACCTCGCAGTGTGCCTTTCCCGCACTTTTTGCGCGGTACATGGCAATCTCTGCATCGCGCAATAGATCCGCCGCCTCCAGGTCGAGGTTGTTGCTAAAAGCAATGCCGATGCTCCCAGAGAGCACAATTTCCTGGCCGTTGCAATGGAACGGAATGGCCAGTCTTTCTTGAATGCGCTCCGCCACTCGTACAGCGTCGCTGGGGTCATGCAATTCCTCGATAAGCACGGCGAATAAATCTACCCCAGGACGGGCGAGAGTACTTTCGCCGTCAAAGAGTTCTACGTCTTTGCTCATGGGCGCTCGCGAGATAATGTCAGTACCGCGGAGACCTGCCATTAAGCGCTTTGCGATCTGCACTAGCAGATCATCCCCGGCGGCATGGCCCAGACTGTCATTGAAAACTTTGAACTCGTCAATATCAATGAATAAGACCGCGAACTTGAATTTCGGGTGCCGCCGGGAGATGGTAGCACTCCTCTGCAGGCGGTCGAGAAACAGAGACCGATTGGGAAGGTCGGTCAAACTATCGTGAAATGATTGGTGCGCCAGTCTCTCCTCGGCACGTTTTCTTTGCGTGATATCGCGGTTCACGATTACCAGGCCTGCCGTGTCGCCTTTTAGACCGCGAATCGCGCTGGCGGTGGACTCGAGAAAACGCCAAGAACCGTCTTTGTGACGGATGCGGTATTCCAGTTGCTCCCCACGCCCGGGCCTTTACGGAAGCCTCCCGCACCAGTTCGCGATCTTCAGGGTGTATCTGATCCATGGCAGACGTTGCTGCCAATTCTTCCTGACTATAACCAAGGATTTTTTCATAGGCGGGGCTGTTATAAACGCGCTGTCCGCTGCGGTCAATCACCGCAATCATGTCGGCGGCGTTCTCGGTAATCACTTGAAAGAGTTGTTCGCGCTCGGCCAGTTGGCGGCGGATTCGCTGCAATTGCCGTTGTTGGTAGACAATGTAGAGGTTGAATAGAAGGACGAGCGCAGCCAGTCCACGCACCCACTCCTTCAGATTGATTGAATAGATAGTGTCGCTGGGTAGATGAGGACCGGGGAAGGTTAGGGAAAAAATGCCGAATGTGAGGACCAGTGTGATGACTATGGCCGAGGCCCAAAGCCACCATTCCTGCCACTCCACCTGTCGCAGGCGGAATGCAGGAGCCTTCGTTTGATCCCCGAATCGAAGTTCTCTGGTCACGGTTTTCCCCGCCCCTTCCCAGTCGTGCCGGGTGCCCTCTTTTGAGGCTGCTTTTCAGAATGCTGATTTGGCGTCACACTGGAATTCGGATCGCCCAGAAGGCGTTTGAGTTCATCGACAAGTGATGCAGAGTCAACCGGCTTGGATAAGTACCCATCGAACCCTGAACTGATGATTTTTTCGCGGTCACCCTGCATAGCGTAGGCCGTAACTGCCACGACCGGTAGCGAGACGAAACGCGGATTCTCGCGAATGGTGCGCACCACAGCAAAACCGTCCAGCCCGGGCATGCCGATGTCTAGCAGCAGTATGTCAGGCAGCGCCTGATCCACCATGGCCAGCGCTTCGCGACCGTCGCACGCTTCCTTGACGGTATATCCACGGATCTCGAGCAACTCGCGGAGCAACTCGCGGTTCGTGGGATTGTCTTCCGCAATAAGGATCCTCCTCATTCCTGCCCCGCAGACTTGGCGAGTGTCCGGGCACCGAGCACCCTTCTTACCTCCGCAACGAGCTGTTGCTGCCACGAGCCGTTCTTTTGCAGCAGCGCCTGCGCCTCGTAGTTGAGCAAAGCCTGCTCCTCTGCGGTCAAGCTCTTGGCGGTCATCACGAGAATTGGCAGCTCTTTTAGCGTGGCTTGTTGCCTTACATGGCGAATGACCTCAAATCCATCCATTCCTGGCATTAGAAGATCGAGCAGGATTGCGCCTACAGATTTGTTCGCGAGCACTTCCAAAGCTCGTGTACCGGAGCGGACTGCCTGGGTCTCGTATCCAGAGGAACGTAAGGTCTCCTGCAGGAGTTCTAAAGCTTTGGGATCATCGTCCACCAGCAGAATGGATGAATCGTCTTCGGCAGTGAGCGGCACATGCTTGCGAATCGTCTCGAGCAGAGCGTGCTTGCGCACCGGCTTAATAAGATAATCGGCCGCACCCAAAGCAAAACCTACCTGCTTCTGATCAACGATGGAGAGAATAATGACGGGTATGTTCTCCGTCGCCGGGCTTTTGCGAAGCGTTGCCAACGTTTCAAAGCCGCTGCTGCCGGGCATCAATACATCCAGGGTAATTGCGTCCGGCCGGAGTTGTTGAGCCTTTCTAATTGCGTCGGCTCCTGACGCGGCCATCACCAGGCGGTATTCTGGTGCAAGATAGCTGGCAAGAAGCTCACGAGACGAGGCTTCGTCATCCACAATCAGCAGCAGTGGCGCGACACGGCCTGATGTAGGTTGAACAGGCGCTTTTGCTGGTGCGGAGATCGGTTGCACCTTCGATGTCGACTCCGCGGCGAGAAGGGTGAATGTGAACTGGCTACCTTTTCCAGACTCGCTTTCGACTGAGATCTGGCCTCCTTGTTGCTCAACTAACCGTTTCGTGATGGCGAGACCCAGTCCTGTGCCTTCTTGGGCGTGGTCA
>QIAK01000530.1:5016-9482 GCA_003225515.1 Acidobacteriota bacterium
AAAATCACCTTCTGATCTTCAGGCCGGATGCCTATCCCTGTGTCGGTCACCGACACCTGGACGAAGTCCCAAACATCAATGGACTCGATGCTAATCACGCCATTGTTAGGTGTGAATTTGACTGCATTGCTGAGCAGGTTGTACAGGATTTGCTTAAAGCGCACGCGATCTGCCTTGACCATAGACTTGCTCTCGACCTTCTGTTCAAGCCGAATGTTCTTGGTCATGGCAAGGGGCTGAATAGTCGAAAGTACTTCCGGCAAGGCGTCCTTTACAAGAAACTCTTCGCTGCGCAACTCAAGTTGCCCAGCCTCAATCTTGGAAAGGTCCAGAATGTCGTTAATTAACTGCAACAAATGAGCTGAACCCTGTTTGATGTGATTGACGAATCGCTTCTGTTTGTCATTGAGGTGCCCCGGACTGCCCTCGGCCAACAGATCCGAAAAGCCTACAATCGCATTCAGTGGGGTCCGCAATTCGTGACTCATACTGGCCAAGAACTTGCTTTTCATCTGAGTCGCCCGTTCGACTTCTCGATTGCGAATATCCAGTTCCCTGTTGGCAACAGCCAATTGGGTAGTGCGTTCCCGAACCCGTTGTTCCAACTCGTCCTGAGCCCGCCGAAGCGCGCCATCGCGCTGCTGAATTTGCTCCAACATCTCGTTGACTGATTCAATGAGGGTCGACACTTCGTCGCGATTTGGGTTTGTAGTGGCCCTGATCGAATAGTTTTTGTCCCGAGACACGATACGTACTATCTGCGCCAACTGCATCACCGGTTCAGAAATAACACGTTGCGACATCCTTGAAATCAATAGGGCAACCACGAGCGACACCAGAAATACGACAACGACGATAACCGCATAGCTCTTCAGCCGTTCGTTCATCGCTCCCAAGTCGGAGCGGATGTACACAGTTCCTGTTGGTTTGCCTTGGAAAATGATCGAGCGCGCCAGCCCGACGTGCCCTTCTCTGAACCAATAGTTTTGGGATTCACCCGGGATAATAACCGGCAGCGGCAGAGTCTGACCCGGATTACCGCGCCAGTATGCTGCGAAAGGCTGACCGTCGTGAGTATAAATTTGCGCGTACATGAGGTGCTGGTTGGCAACCAACGCGGAGAGGGTCTTCTCCGCGGAATGAGCATCGTCAAACAGCAGCGCTGAGGCGGTATTGTCTCCTATGATCTGAGCTTGGATCGAGACGTTGAGCACAAGTGCGTCACGAAAGCTGTACAGATCGTAGGCACAGAAGCCGCCACACGCCAACAACAAGGCTGCCCCGCTGACCAGCATGTTCATCCATGTGAGCTTCTTAGATATTGAATAAGTTTGGATGTTGAACATCTATGTCAATCTCTATCCCTTCTAACGGCGGTCGCGACCTTGAGCAGTTCAGAGCTGAGCTTCAGTCCCGCATGCTGCGTTGCCGTCAAGTTAACTTCGAAGCGAACTTTCTTTTCTTCTGGGACAAACTGGATCATGCCGCCGCGCTTGATGAAATGGGGCATATCGCTCACAGTTAAAATCGGCTTTTTGTCCAGTTCCGCGATAATCTTGCCAAACCGGCTGTCGTCCGCAAGATGCAGGAAAAGAATCTGGCAATCGCCCGACTCCTCTGTACCGGAAATTCGTTTGGCAACTATGGCTTTGCCGCCTATAGTCTCGCCAGCAAGACAGCGAAAGGGCCACTTCGGTCTACCGGCACCTTCGCGGGCCATTCGACGAATCGGCCAAAGTTATAGAGGTAAGCGGCCTTCACGTCATAGTCAGTGGGCTTCAGACTTTGCCCGTATAAGGCAGGAAGGGCAAGGATAAAGCATACGACGACTGCAGTTGTGAGCGATGGAGAGATACTTACAATGGAGCCAGTCGTTTGACCATTGGGACTGCGCCGGAAAGACTCTGTATGATGAAATCGTTTCATGGATATCAATCCGCAGCCCGTCTCCACGTGATCTGCGCATAAGCGCTCCTCTGGACAAGGACGGAACCGGAATCCGCATGACGAGGCTGGAACAGATTTTGTCCGGTAACGGATAAGTCAAACCCTTTAGAAAAGCGCCAACCTAGTCGAGCGTCAGCGGTTTGATAAGCATTCACGGCTAGGGCAGGCAGCGCACCCACGTAACGGTAGGTAGGGTCAAACTCAAATCCCTTGGGCAGATTGAACAGTATTTGCGCCGTTGCTTCGTGGTGTGGGCTCGATCCCTCATACATTGAGACGTAACTGGTTTTCGTGTGGCTCGGCTTGTCCACGAGTCCCATGGTCACATACGAGTACGTGGCTTTTACTTCCATCCAGCGCGTCTTCCAATCTGGCGAGAATTCGCCGCCATTGGTAGATCCCATAACTCCGTTTGCGAACGGAAGGGATACGAGTATCGCGTAAGGAGGAGGCGCTGGCACGATGGAAACCGTTGCCTTTCCGAAACTTTCAAGCTCGTTATACCTGTTGTGGAAAGCGGCAATGTCAACGTAAAACTGCGGAGTTACCAGCTTGCGGTACCCAGCCTCGTAGCTCAATAGGGTTTCGGACACAAACTTCCGGTTATCACAAATACAAAAGTAGATCGGAGGGGGTGGAGGGGAAGCAGCATCAAAACCTGTCAGTTGCAAGTCTTCATCGATGCGGGCAGGCGTGCGCACCGCCCGCGTAATGGCTCCCCAGAACGTCTGATGAGAAGTAGGCGTCCACAGCACACGACCGCTGGGTTCGGTTTCCCACCCTGTGAAAATGTTGTGTTCAAACTTAGATCCCAGGGTCAGCCAAAGTCTATTTTGTAAGATCGTGATCTGGTCCTGCACGAATGCGCTGTAGAGATTGTCATCTTGATGATGCGGTGTGAAGTTGACCGTCGGCACGGTCTGGATGATATTGCTGGGACTCCACCGGGCTCCAAAGCCCCAGATAATTTCGTTTCGCTGTTTGAGAACAAAATGATGAAGCAGGTCGATGTCAAACGTGTTGCGGGTTTCTCCCAATTGCGGCCCCAAGCGGTAGGTGTGGTCGTAGTAACCCTGCACCTGGATGTCGGCGGTATTGTTGAGTTGATGATGCCATCGCCCGACCAGATTCCCGCCTGACACCTCTTCTGTTCCATCGACGTTGAGTTGAGCAGGAGGTTAAGCAGCGAGACGATGGGCTGGTAGTAAACGCGGAATTGATTCAGCCCCAGAGCCCGGCGCAAATCGGTCTCGAGTCGGTTCGGAAACCCGCTTGCCCTAGTTGCCAGGCATCATAGTTATCGCCATCTCGATGGAATCCCGGCATCCGGCCGAACCCCATGGCGTAAGTGCGATAGTCAAGGTTATTTCCGTGTGCAGCTCCATATCGAACACCGCTTTCGTTCTGAGCGATATTTCCGCTGCTCGTCGATGCGTAGGTACCGTGTGTGTCCTTGGCGTTTTTAGTGATAATGTTGATCACGCCATTGACGGCGTTCGATCCCCAAATCGTGCCGCCCGGCCCACGAATTACTTCGATCCGCTCCACATCTTCCAACATCACGTTCTGAACGTCCCAATAGACACCGGCAAAAAGCGGAGTGTAAACGCTCCGGCCATCAATCAACACCAGCACCGACCTAGAGAATGCGCTTCCAAAGCCACGGATACCGACCGACCAGGTATTGGAATTAATGCGCGCCACCTCAACCCCGGGTACAAGCCGCAAGACTTCCGGAATGCTGGTGGCTCCGGAACGTCGAATGTCTTCCTGAGTGAGAACGTAAATTGCGGCGGCGGTCTTCCAGATTTGTTCGGGTTTCTTCGATGTTGTTGTCACTTCCACGTTGCCGAGTTCCGCAAGGCTCAACTGTTTGAGTGACCCACTGTTCCCTTGGTTCTCTTGCGGAGCAGCGAAACCCAGGTTAAGCAGTCCAGTGAGCACGAGGAAGACGATGCCAGCTGCGCACCGCACAACTCTGATAGCCAATCGTGCCTCTGCGTTGGGCGTGAGTCCAGTTGCGTCATGTCTGAAACGAAATAGCGGCGTGCTGATAACTGATCTCATGTTCCAGAAACCTTCCTGTCCTTAGCCATTTGTACCCGCAACCGATGCGCCGCGAGAGAGACAATCCGCCGTTCCGGTCCTGACCAGACGCTCGAAACAATCGAATATCTTAGGATCCCACCAACCCTTGCCTACTTCCTCTTTCATCGTTTGCAGGGCATTGGTGATGGAAAAGGCTTTCTTGTAGGGCCGATCGGTAGTCAGCGCGTCATAAACATCGACGATCTGCAGCACCCGTGCTGTCATGGGGATAGCCTCTCCCCGGAGTCCATCGGGGTAACCGGAACCGTCCAGCTTCTCGTGATGATGCCGAATGATTGGAAGAACAAAACGAAAAGACTTCAATGGGGCGCAGATGCGTTCGCCAATCACTGAATGTTCACGGATAATGGTCCATTCGTTTGGCGTTAATCGACCGGGCTTTAACAGAATTGCGTCAGGAATGGCAATCT
>QIAK01000182.1 GCA_003225515.1 Acidobacteriota bacterium
GACTGACTGCGTATCGCGCGGAAACTCGGCCGCCTGCATCCAGTGGGATTGCTGTTCGGCGAGAACTACATAGTGATCGATCGTGCTCTTTGGCCCTGAGGTCGTCCACATCAGGGCTTCGCCACTAAGAGATGCTTGAATGGTCACGCAGTTCTCGATTCCGGTCTCGATCTCGGTTCCTTCTTCATAATCATTCCAGGTCGGAATGATGAGAGCGGGCAACTGATGGCGTGACGAATAGAAGTGCCCGGCTTCGGCAAACGTTGTAAGCCAGGTCTCTCCGCATTGCTGATCGATGACGCGACCTTTTCCCCACTTGGCTTCGGCATCGTCGAAGCCTTTGTATGCGGAACCCATCGCAATCTTTGTGGAACCCTGCGCCTTGGTATAGAAGCGATCAAGATACTGCATCCCCATTGGATCACCGGAGTTGGCAGTTTCCGGGGCGATCCAGGAATAAGCTCCGTCCGCATCCGGATTGCTGAACGAACCAGAGTTGCGAAAAAAGAATAGCGGCTTATCTGGCAGAGAATGTCGGACGCGCCGCCAATCGATGGCATATTTCTCCAAGCCAAAAAAGAAAACAGCCGGCCTGCCTTCAAAACGGATATAAGCGGGGGACGTTTCAAACTGCTCGGCAACATACTTCAGGTCCGAGATGAGCTGCCCGGTCAAATCGCACCCGTGTTTCTCGCACTCCCCAAGTGCGCCGGCGTCCTCGGAAACGGCAAATTCAAATTTCTGCCGTTCGGCTTCACGCATCAGCAGAATCGTGCTCTCGTTCTTAGCTCCCGAATTGGGTCCATACCAGTCAACGATGGCTCCCTGAATGCCGCGACCCAACATGTCCTCGACCTGCCGAGCCACTTGCTGACGCTCATTGGAGCGATACCCCACATCACGATGTTGAGAATCCCCAAACCACGGCATGTAGCGGGTGTAGATGCGGGTAGTTGATCCAGGATAAAGCAGGGAACGAATGGGTAATCGACTCACATTTCCGGCGGGGGCATTGCCTCTGCTGCCTCGATAACGAGTGCTGGCGCTGGTGTTGTTGTCGGGTTCACACCGGGCGGAGGCCGGGCTGTCGCTTTGCGCAAGACAAGTCACTGCACACACAACGACCCAACCCAGTACTGGGCTTCGCATGGCATGTTTGGATGTATTTGCTGCGGCTGGGGATTGCAGCCAAAAGGCAGGAAGAAAAAAGTCCGGGCAACGTGCCGCGCACGTTGCCCGGATCAGCGGATCAGTAGTAAGTGAAGTTGAATTCATCCAGGTAGACGGAATACGCTGACTGCTTGTAATTCCCATCTAACTGGAAGTTGACGACGACACCCCACCAGCCCGGAGCGGAGAACGGTGAATAAGTTTTGTTTAGCGTAGTCGTGACGCCGTTCAGGGTGATCGACTGGTACAAAAGTTGATCGCTCGAAGTGCGTTGGACTTTAATAATTACGTGGTTCCACGAGTTGCTCGCGGGTTTGCAGGGAGCGCTGGTCGAAACCCACCTTGAGTTAAGCGGGTCCCAGATTCCCCAAACCGAGCCATTGACGATCTGGCATTGCGTGCCAAACATGAAGCCCTTATCGTCAACGAACTGAGCAACATCGAATTCAAGGTTCTCCGACAGGCTCAAGCTTGTGCCATAGAAGTAGACGTCATAAGTGAAGTTGTGCAGCGTAGGTACCAGCGTATGGTTAGAATCCGGCAGGCCTTGCGAGGAATTGTCGCCGATCAAATGGTTGTTCCACAGGACGTCCGCGTAGGCCTTCGTGCCCCCAATATTGAATTTCGCTGACTTGTTGTCCATCGAGGGAGAGGTTACGTTCTGGCTCATGGACCAGGTGACGCCAGACCCACAACTGCTGCAGATGTCGTAGATAGGGGGCAATTCGCCATAGCCCGTCCAGCCTTTGCTGTTCTGTAAGCTGCTGAACGTGCTGCCTTTAGTGCTGCCCCCGCTGACCGTAATAGTAACGGGTGTGCTGGAAGCTCCGCCGCAATTGTCCCATTCCTCAACAGTGGTGTCATAGGTGCCATCGCTCAAGGTCAAATCAGTGCTGAGACTGGCTCCGGAAACGGTGTACGCCTTTTGATACGGGGCCGTGTAGATGCCCATGGAGGCGACGCCCTTAGAACAGGAAGTGGTAGCGGTCGCGGCAAAGTGTACCGGCGAGCCTACAGTGCTGTTATTGCTTGGCGAGGTCACATAAACGCCCGTGCTGCTGCTGTTTTTTACCGTGATCGTAATGGGAGTCGTCGAAGCTCCGCCGCAATAGTCCCATTGTTCAACTGTCGTGTTGTAGGTTCCCGGACTGAGGCTCAGATCGGTGCTCAACGTGGTTCCGTTGGTCGTATAAGCCAGCACGCCCGGCTCGGTGTAAATACCCATGGATGCAACGCCTTTGGAGCACGAAGTGCCACCGGCTGTGGCGGAATAGTGAACCGGCGACTGCACCGTTGTACCGTTACTGGGAGCGCTAACATTGACACCTGCAAACGCGGCTGAGGTCAGGAGACCCAGGACAGATAGAAATGGAACGACGAGCTTATGCATGCAAAAACTTCTCCCTGATATATTTGCTTCCGAATTTCCGAACGATTGTTCTGCGAGACCATCCCGGCGCGTGAGCGGGACACGCGGGACTACATGAAGCGGCGTTTAGCTGTTACTGATTTCGGACGCCGTCCAATTCCCGAGCCGAACATTCCGGCTAATGCCGGACTGGGGATTTCAGCCTGGAACTCAAAGGTGAACCGATGAATTGACTTCTTGAAGAATACCAGATTTGCTGTATTGCCACCCAGAAAAGAGTGTAGGACTGCGACTCGGAAGTTCTAAGCCTGACTCTGGATTTACTTTCCCAGTAAGTTATTGCAATTAAATGGCTTGCTACAAAAAGGTGATTGCACTTTATGGTTTCCGCACGCCTTTCCAGCTTGAAAACATTGACAAGGCCAACTCCCAGAGCGACGAATACAACGTTTCCCGCAGCTATCACATCGAATTTCCGCTCTTTAACACGGAATGGAAACACGGAATGGAAAGGTCGGTATGAGACTGCCCCTGCCGCGACTTGCTCCATCTCTACTCCTGCTAGCAGCTTCAGCCTACATCGTCAGCTGTCAGGGTGTGTCCGACATCCCCACGACGCCGAACGTCCCCCCGCAATTGACCGACCCCAATTACGTAGGAGTGGTGATGTGGAAGGGCAACGCCAGCGGAACTGGATCGTATGCGAAAGAGACCACCCTTACCCCCGCGAGCGTGAACCCCAAGCAGTTCGGCAAATGGGGCAGCTTTGAAGCCGACGGCATCGTGATGGGACAACCCCTGTACGTCTCTCAAATCAACATGGGCAGTGCGGGCACGCACAATCTCATCGTCTTCGGCACTGAGAACGACAGCGTCTATGCCATCGATGCGGACGATCCGACAGCTCCAGCTTTTTGGCAGAGATCATACCTGGATCCTGCAAGCGGCCTTACCACGATGACCGATAGTTTTGGTGGACGGACCGCCCTGGGGGGCAAGGTAGGAATCACTGGCACTCCTTACATTGACATCCCCACCGGGGCCGTCTACTTCGTAACCACACTGTCGCGCAATGGCGTCCCGGAACAATGGCTGCGCGCGATCGATATCCGCACCGGAAACGACTTCGGCCCTGGAAGCGTCAAAATCCAGGCCAGCGTGCCGGGGGATGGGAAAGGCAGCGTGAACGGGCAAATCGCATTCGATCCTTCCCTGCAGAATCAACGCGCCGGGCTTACAAAAGTGAACGGGGCAATTATTGTTGCCTGGGGATCGTTCTCCGATTGGGGCGTGTATCACGGCTGGATTATGGCGTTCGATCCAGCCACGCTGAATCTTCTCGCAGTTTTCAATTCCACACCGCAGGCCCAAGCCGTCGATTCGGCTAACGGTCCGGCAGACCACGGTGGAGGCGGGGCGTTCTGGCAAGGTGGTGCAGCGCCGGCCGTCGATGCCGCCGGCAATATCTACATCAACGCCGCAGACGGTAGTTTTAACGCCGACCAGAGTGGAAATAACTACGGGAACACGATGCTGAAGCTGAGTTACAACGGAACCAGTTTTCAGGTCCTCGACTGGTTTACGCCCTTCAATTCAGCCTGCATCGATTTGCATGACTTAGAGTTAGGCTCTGGTGGCATTGCATTGATCCCCCCTGATTTCACCAATGGGAGCAATCTAGCGATTACTTACAGCAAGGAGGGAAGACTCTTTGTAGTGAATACGGCTACCATGGGCCACTATAACGCCGGCGGCGATAACCAGATTGCACAGGAATTTATGGTCGGCGCGGATACGTGCTCAGACGCAATTAGTGGAGATGTGGCCGAGGGGCCCAATTGGAATCGCTTATATGGCACACCCGCTTATTGGAACGGGAACGTGTACGCCGCGGCTTCCAACACGACCTTAAAACAATATCAATTCGAGAACGGGCTGCTGAATCCCACTCCTAAAGCAACTTCGCACTCATCCTTTGGCTTGCGGGGAGCCAACTCGGTCGTTTCCTCCAATGGCAACCAGGGCGCAATCGTCTGGTCCTATGAGAAGAGTGCGGCGGGCGGAGGCATTCTCCATGCCTACGACGCCACCGATGTCTCGAAGGAACTGTGGAATAGCAATATGAATAGCGAACGCGACGCTTTGGGCGAAGGTATCGGCTTTAGCACGCCTGTGGTCGCACAAGGCAGAATCATCGTTACCTACGACACCAGGGTGGGTGTTTTCGGCTTACTGGAATAACAGGATTCACGTCACGGAGCTGGCGTTCCGCCGTGATAGCGGAGATATCCTAAACCGACGCGCAAATGATGATGCAGCGCGTCGGGAACACAGACAGCAAAGCAGAGGCCAAGCAGTCCCTGGGCAAGTCCGAGAGTGTAGAGATTACGGTATCGCAGGAACAAAGCGGACGAGATCACTCCCCAGACCAGAGTCGCGGCCGTCAGCGAAAGATTCGGCAAGTGCGCGGCCGCGAATAGCACCCCCGTCGCTCCCACGGCCGCGCGGTCATTTCCGAGAAGGCGCGTGAGGCGCGGCATGAACAAATCATTCATCAGGAATTGCTGGTAGAGCGTCCACGCGACATAGCCGGCGACGTGCTTCAGGTCGGCGTTATACAGCGGATGGAATGTGCCCACAAAATGGGCCACCAATCCGCTTGCGATTGCGAAAACGGCTGCTGCCGGAAGCATCCACAGTGACCGCACCAGTCCGCGACGCCCGAGGCCTAGCTCCTCAACACTCTGGCGGCGTGCCAATACAATCGCCAAGGTCACCACCAGCGCGACTGGAGAGAGGATTCGCTGGGGAAATTCGGGCATCCATAGCACGAACAGGATCACCCCGTATCCCGAAATCAGTTCAGTCAGATCGCGGGTAAAACCGGGTTCGCGGCGGGACATTAGAAAAGTATGGCATGCCTTCGCTCACGGTGCTCGGGGCTTCATGCTCGCCGCCGAAGCCTTGGCTAAATTGCCAGTTCCGGTGTCGCCTTCAGCAAGCTGCGGGTGTAGTCGTGGCCCGGACGGCCGGTAATCTGTGCCGTGTCGCCGACCTCTACGATCTTCCCTCGATACATCACGGCGATGCGGGTTGAAAGATAACGCACCACTGGCATCGAATGCGAAATGAAGAGGTAGGTCAGGCCAAAGTCGCGCTGCAGTTGAGCCAGCAAATTGATAATCTGCGCGCCCACGCTGACGTCGAGCGCAGAAACCGGTTCGTCACACACCATGAACTTCGGCCGCAGCGCAAGCGCGCGGGCAATGCCGATACGCTGGCGCTGTCCTCCGGAAAACTCATGCGGATAGCGCGAGCGCGCCGATTCATCCAGTCCTACCGCTCGCAGCAACTCTGCAACGCGTGCACGAAGGTCAAGCTTCGCCGACCCGTTTCCGTGGATCACCAGAGGCTCTGCGATCACGTCCTCCACCCTGAATCGCGGGTCGAGTGAGGCAAACGGGTCCTGAAAGATTATTTGCAAGTCGCGTCGCAGGCCGCGCATTTCGCTTCTGCTCGCGGCCAGCAGATCGCGGCCTTCGAGCCGCACCGCACCGGAAGTAGGCTCGATCAGGCGAAGGATGAGCCTGCCCAGAGTGCTTTTGCCGGACCCGGACTCTCCCACCAGGCCAAGGGTCTCGCCAGCATGAATATCAAAAGAAACATCGTCGACCGCACGAACTTCGCCGCGGAATTTTCCGCGAAGCAGAGATTCGCCATGGGGAAAAACTTTTGTCAGATTGCGGATTTCAAGCAGCGCCACGCTGCGATGCTAACAGGACCCGGCCACGGATTTACACGGATTCTCACGGATAAAACTTTGCAGGAGGATCTGTGTTGATCCGCCAGATCCCATTTCATCAGGCCGCATTTCATCCGGCTGCAATCATTGGCACTGCTGCCAGTGCGGCCAGCAGGCCCACGAATTTCCATCGGCTGAAGTGTTCTTTCAAAACCAGGCGCGCCAGCACCACGGTTATTGCCGGATAAAGAGAGGTGATCACGACGG
>QIAK01000183.1:0-1934 GCA_003225515.1 Acidobacteriota bacterium
CATTGTGTGCTCCCTGCTTAAAGTACCGATTGTGGATGGAAATCAATGCCGATACTCTCCGCTGCTTTCGCCCCGCGAGACTGGCAGAAGTTGCACTAGCCTGAGGTGCAGAAGAACTCTACAGTTCGGGGCGCCTACCTTTCTCGGCCCACAATACGAATCCTCATCCCCACTCAGCAGAGAGGATGTGGGCCGAGCCCACCTAAACTTCAGCTCCAATTCCAAGCAGCGAGTAACCGAATGGTATTGAGCAGGTACCGTAACCCTGTCATAAAGCCAGATGTAACGCTAATTCGGCTGAACTGTCACTGTGATCAGTATGCCGCGGCGAGCCCGCGCTTTACTTTCCCGAACGTAACTCATCGCTAGGGAGTTCAGGAGCTAGGTTCGGACTCTGCACGGGCCGCACTGCTGGAACGATATGCTCAGGTACTTTATACATATCGCGCTATTCTTGGCAGTTTTATGGACATCAGGACAAGTCAGCGTCCTTGTGACGCTTGCTCAGGACAAGGGGGAAGAGACAGCAAGCGTGAACTCCCCGCGCGCTTTGCTCATTCGCAGAGCAGAAGCGGGTGAGCGATTAGCGCAAGAGCAATTGGCAAATGCTTACGCAACGGGTCAGGGCGTCGAATTAGATCAGACCCAAGCGTGCATTTGGTGGAAAAGAGCTGCTCAGCAAGGTTCTGCCGTTGCGCAAAATGAGCTGGGATACAGCTACGAACATGCGCGCGGTACGGTTCAGGACTATTCTCAGGCTCTGTACTGGTTTCGCCTGGCGGCTGAACAGGGGCTAGCCGCGGCTCAATTCAATCTAGCGAATATTTATCAGCATGACTCAGCTAGAGACTACTCCCAAGCAGCAACTTGGTATAGAAGATCCGCAGAGCAAGGGTTTGCGCCCGCTCTAAACAACTTGGCGATGCTATACCAGCACGGATGGGGAGTATCAAGAGACCCTAGTGAGGCGTTCAAGTTATTATCGCAAGCGGCCGAAGCAGGGGATGTGTCAGCACAATACAATTTGGGAGAGGCATATGTCTCGGGCGGTGGAGTCAAGAAGGACTTTGTTCGTGGATTAGATTTGCTCCGAAAAGCCGCGGATAAAGGGTCCAGTGCCGCCTTCAACGGTCTAGGGTATTTGTACGAGAGCGGGAAGGGTCTTCCTCGAAATGATACCCAAGCAGCAGCAATGTATGCGAGAGCGGCTGAGCGTGGCTTTGCCCGGTCGCAAGC
This sequence comes from Acidobacteriota bacterium, assembly GCA_003225515.1. GTDB lineage: Bacteria > Acidobacteriota > Terriglobia > Terriglobales > Acidobacteriaceae > Sulfotelmatobacter. Next base: position 1,237 of record QIAK01000183.1, read on the forward strand.
ATGTCTCGCATTCCTGTACTTTGAAGGCCGAGGCGTGCCCCAGGACTTCACGCAAGCCGCGAAATGGTTTTCTCGAGCGGCTGAACAAAGGGAAGTCTTTGGTGAGGCTGGTCTTGGAAGGCTCTACTATTCGGGCCAGGGATTACCGCGCGATTATAGGAAAGCCGCAGAGTGGTTTCGCAAGGCGGCAGAACGGGGGCTTGCTGTTGCGCAAGTGAATCTCGGCTATCTATTGGAACATGGTCTAGGTATCGGCGTAGATTACGTTGAGGCGTACAAGTGGTATCAATTAGCAGCCGTGGGAGGTTACCGTCCGGCTGAGGACGCTATGAAGTCCTTAGCCGAGGTAATGACCCAACAGCAACTCCAGGAAGCCAAATCTCGTGCTTCAAGTTTGCGAGAACAGAATAGAGACATAGACGGCGGCACGACCTGGGGGGGCGATGCCGTTGAGAGCAATATTGGCAGTCACACTATCGCTGCCTCTCGATGATCTTGGTACGTGCTTTCAGCGCGTATGTCCTGAACTCTACGGATCGGCTGGCGATTTGTTTCAGCATGCACTGTCACAAAGCGTGGTGTATTTCCCTAAACGCGATTCGCCAGACTCGGGACATCTACTCGATAACGCCCCATGAGGTGCCAGTCGCCGAGTTGGACGGGCACCTCTACCTCTTTCTTGGTGAACCTGTAAGTCC
>QIAK01000183.1:1962-9044 GCA_003225515.1 Acidobacteriota bacterium
TGATAGCGTGGCCTAACTGCAGTACAGCGAGAGGACTAAAATGCTGAAGAGTAAGACCTACAATGAGTACTTGGAATGGTGGAACTACTGGAATTCAAAGGTTCCTCGACCGGGTTGTCTCGTCGGGCGTGTCGCCGCAAGCACAGTTGAGGCCAAGCGCGACTCTAAGACGTATCGCGAGCGATTGCAGCGTCAACTGATTGAGATCCGCAACCTACAAGGAGAGCGAGCCTTAGGGGAGGAGATTTCGCTAGAGCTCACTTTGCACGGCGGCGCGAACAAGGGTGACCCTAGGCGGGCTGCGAAGCACTGAGGCAGGTCTTATACACAAGAGTCTGTTCGACACGATCCTCGAATTGTAGCGCAGAGTGGCTCAGAGACAGCGATCGAACCGAGGTGCTGAGCAGTTGATCTGTCAATGCGGCCAGTTCTCAAAGAGCGATGAGCATGCGGAAATGTAGTGCGCTGAGAAATACCTAGAGCGCGAGCAGTTCGAACAATTCTGGGATGCAACCAAGTGCGGGTTCGGACTGCCCTCTAATAAGTTTCCACTTAGCCGGGACAGGCCGGATATCTAGGACAGGCCCCACGTCCTTACCCGAGTAACGTCTTACGCATTGAATCATCGCTGACGAACGTGCCATTCCCCAGGACTGCCTCGATCGCCGGGAAGAGTTCGCTTGCGACGTGCGATTTGAAAATGTAGCCATGTGCGCCGGAGCAGAGCGCTTCCCTGACGACTTCCGGATCCTGATTCTCGCTGATGAAGAGCATTTTCGACCGCGCAGCAACTTGCGTAATTTTCCGTGCGACTGCGATGCCGTTCAATCCCGGCAGGCCAATGTCGAGGAGGATGAGGTCCGGTTTTAGTTCTTCGGCCCTGTACGTTGCTTGTAGTCCATTTGAGATTAAGCCAACGACCCGAAACTCCTGTCTTGACTGAAGCATCGAACAGAGGAGGTGAGACCACTCCGTGAAGTCTTCGACGACAAGGACGCGAACACCAAGTTGTTTCACAGAGTGCTCAGTTCTGGAAAGCGCTAGCAGCCGCCCTGAAAGGGATGCAAATGACACCATTCAAAGTAGTGCGGGCGAACCGTTTCCACATGCATTTAACAAACCGGAGCACGCAGAGGACCAAAGCGGAGAGATGCTGGCTTTTTGTAAGTGCTTTGCTCTTGGCCTGTTAGAACCGTCCGGAGGAGGCGGGAAACGAGAGCACTATGCCTCAGTGCATTCGAACTGGCTACTTTTGGGCACATCGGTGGTTTTTCGCCGGCACCCTGCCAATTGCCGAGATTGAATGTGCAATGTGATTTCTAGCCATGCTTGCTAGTCCACTGCGGATCTTGAGATCTTGTCCAGCAGTTCTTGTTCTGCTGCAACTGGGCGTACTGCGGACTGCGGATTTAGTTCAATGAAAGTTCCGAAGAGAAGTGCTTCTTCATTTCGGAGAACTCGCTCGTATTTACGATGTGAACGGGTTGGTGTGCTCGCAAGTCGCTGCTGGATGCCCTCAGACGGCGTACCCTCACATTTGTTGACGGATGTGTTTCGTTGAGACGATCAAAGAACGGCTCGCTTTGTTCTTCCTTACGAAAGACAAGCTGTAGGAATCTGCAGAATTCAAGCGGTTCGTACCCCGACGCAATCTCATAGCGCAGACCCAGCCGATCAGCTTCAAATTCTTTGTTTCGCATCAACTTCAAGACTACAAGCCGACCGACGGACCGCCAGAGAGCGAAACCAACGGGCCCTCCGAAGAAAAGCACGCCCCGTAAGGTACGTGCCTGTCCGTCTATTCTGGTCAGATGTTGTCCCGTTATGTGTCCGGTCTCGTGCGCAAGGGCTGCAACGAGCTGGCCCTCACTTTCCACTAGAGCAATCAGTCCCGTCGTCAGGTAGATGAATCCACCTGGCAACGAATAAGCATTGGCTTCAGGATCAATGAGCACCTTTACGACGAAGCAGCCGGGCAATTCGGACTCGTTAACGATCGTGCGCTCCAGTCGATTCACGTACTGCAGGATGAAATGGTCAGTGATGAGTTCGTAATTGCGGTCCACGTCCGCCGCAAGTTTGCTGCCCAAGGCCCACTGTGCACGTTGTTCTCTCAGGATCTTCGGTGCAAAGGCCGCAGACCGCCGACCATCTTGCAACCGATCACAGCCCAGATCTGTATTCACGGACGCTGATTTCAAAGGGGGGACCGGCAGCCTGATAGTAAGCTGAGCAACTGTTGGTCGGCAGATGTTCATTATCAAAACGATTAAAGCTGTGCCCGCCCAGAAACGCGGGTTTTGTGACCAGTTCCTGCCGTGAGAACTTGGGTTCATGCTATGCAGACTTTCCGCGGGCACGAGTGAACCAAGAGAGAGTTCAAACTTCCGACGACATTGTCGAATCAAGGTCCGCGTCTCGGGAACTGTTGCGCCTTACAGTAGCTGCACTGTACACGGGGCCTAGATTTCCGGTGGAAAGGCTACAGCCGCGGGACGTTTCACGGGCAAAAAGAAACCAGCGGTTTCCGAGTCACTTCGTGCTGGGAAATTTATTGAGGAGCTTGATCACTGCTTTGTCCGCGAGAGCGAGGGACTCGTTTTTCTTTTCTATATCGAGCTTCTGCTTTACGGAACCGGACCATACAATTTTGTTAGTTGCCCGATCTACGAACGTCAAAGCGAGCGTGCCTTCTGAGACGTACGCTCCGACCGTTGAGGGGCCACCACCCGACCCCGTCCACATGCTGGCGTTCAGGGCCGGCGGAGACCCCCCATAGGTGGGAGAATAGGGCGTGCTTGCTTGTCCGCCAAAGCCGAAGTCAACTCCGCCGGCGGGCATAACTGTCAAATCGCCATCTTTGGAAACCTTCGTAAGACCCCTCTTTTGCAACTCGACTTCAACGCGGGCGGTAACGGCCTCGAACAGCACTGGCCTGGTGGGCGGCATGCTCGGTTCGGCCCAGCTGTAGGTCTTGAAGTTAGAAAAATCCGTTGCTCTGTCATGCCCCACCTTTACCTTCTGAGCAGAGCTCGCGGCCGGGAATGAGAGCAGAGCGATCAAAAGCAGGGTGGATTTCACATGACCTCCAGACGTGTGCGCTGCGCGCACGATAACGAAATGGTGCTCAGGGTGAAACTGTCAGCCATCATAGAACGCCGGTCGATGTGGCCGGCCATTGTACCAGAATCAGAACAGGACGGGTGAGATAGACGCCTCGCGTTGCCCTGTCACAATGCACAGTTCTAAAGTTTCCCAGCGCATTGATAATGCGGCAGGTGGCGCGTGCGGCCTCCCGTTTATGAAGACTCTAACTCCGTCTGGCGATATCGCCGCAACGCTGGAATTGGAGGCTACGCTTTGGCGCTGCGAGAGATGTAATTCCTTCATTGCCATCCATACCCGATCCCGAGTGGTGCTGCCAATCTGTCCGATGTGCGCCGATACAACCATTGAATTTTGTGGTCCGATGCCGCGCATACTTGGGCTACAGGTCGCTGACGCTTAGATATCCAACCTCGATAAAGTCGTCATGCTCACGCAAGGGATTGCCAGCGACCTGCAGGAACCCGTAACCGTGCTGCATTGCTTTCGAAAGCTCAGAGCTGTTTTATTCCGCAGCGGAATCAACCTCGTGACTCCATTTCTCATTTACTCGGCGCCAACCTGTATCCGGGTTGTACCGCTCCATAGTGCTGACGATCTCACGCGATTTGGCTCCCAAATCCTGCTCGTAGATGATACCGTCATAGCTCACCATGAAAGTCTTGACGCCGGTCACACGGTATTCGGCCGGGACGGCTACTAAAGCAAATCCTCCAATCATGATTCCATTGATGACATAGTCGAGTTGACCGAGGCGGGCTGCTGGGCCTTGTCCCTTCAATACTTTGAAGAAATATCCGTGATATCCCGACGGCTGATTGGGCGAATAGCCCTCCTGGATCGCACGCGCGACTGCTGCGCTGATTGGGCCCCCGGGTGTGCCATCCGCATTTTGCCAATACAAGCCGTCGTGTTTTCCAGGCGTGCTAATAATCTTTTGTGCGTACTCATTGACTCCGGAATCGTCGTGAATCTCTGACGCGTACTCTTTCTGCGCCTCTACAAAGCCCTTGCATATCTGGATTGCGTCAAGTTCATTCGCTCCGATGCGGCGATACAGAATCTCATCGAGCCCTTGTTTGGAATCGAAGATCCACTTGCGTCCCCTTCTGACGATGGGAACAGGGAAGGGCCAGCTGTCATTGCCCACTGTCAGAATGGCGCGCGAACCATTCTGAGGGTCGATGGCGACGGACTTCTTTTCTCGCGCTTTCCCGACAAAGGCCTCAGCGTAATTCTTATCCTGTACAGGATCACCGGATGAGACAAAGCCCTTACCGTCCGGCCCGAAAATCTTCAGCAATGCGGCAAGATCATATTGCTCTGCAGCGCGAATTAGGGCGTCAGCAGCGAATTGGGGGCTAGCAAAGGATTCCTGCGCGACGATAGAAACTGCCGGCGATTGCGGTGTCGACGAAGGCTGAGCTGCGGCTGGCGACGCAAAACAACTATTGAGCGCAACCATGAGCATCAGGTCAATCAAAGCATTCGATACAGAGCAGCTAGTGCGGGCGAGTCTCATAAATGCCTCCTCTGAGTGAGTCGTAGTGGGTTACCGACGGCGTCCACCGCCACCGCCGCTTCTGGAGCCTCGCGATCCGCCCATGCTGGAAGAACCGCGTGAGCTGCTACTGCGTGCGCTGCTGCCACTGGACCGCCCGCCTCCGCCAAATGCGCTGGAGTTCCCAGATCCCCCACCACCGCTGGGGACACTCCGATTTCCAACTCGGTCTCCACCTCCGCCGCGGTCCCCTCCGCCACGATTTGCGCCGGTAGTGTCGCGGGAGCCGCCGGGATTGCGATTCCCGCCGGCGCCGCCATCGCGGTCTCCAGCCTGCTGCCTTCCACCCGAATCGATCCGATCGCGACTTCCGGCCTGTTCCGGCCGATTAGAACGATCGCTACGCCCCCCCTGCTGGCGATCACCCCTCTGGCCCTGATTGTGGCGGGCATTCGCCTGCCGATTCGAGAGTGAATCCCCTCGAGCGGTGCCACCGTACCGATTGGCGGTTTGCCTATTGGAGTACGGAGCGCCTCCCCGATGTTGGGGATTGTGTTGCCATGTATTTCCGGAACGATTGGACAGGTTGTTCCGATTTATGTTCGCATTGGAGTTTCTGACGAAATTATTGTTGTTGTTGACATAAATGTTGTTATTACCACCACCCCATCCGCAGCCCCATCCCCAGCCACCACCGAATGCCGCACCCATCGCCATTCCGACACCGAACGAAATCGCCATTCCGGCTGCATAGTATCCAGGCGGCGGATAAGCAATGGGCGGGTAAGGATAGGCAGGTGCCCCGTAGACAACCGTCGGATTGTAACTGGGAACATAGACCACTTCTGGACTGGCGGGCTGAACGATAATGACTTGCTTGTTCTCGATTACCTTGGTCTCCACTTTTTGCTGTTCGGTGGAGTTTAGATTGCCCTTGTCTTGCGCCTTCTTGCGCATGCGCTGCACGGCATCCATGACATCGGCCTGCTGAGCAAGAAATGCATTTCCCAGGTCTGTAGTCCACTTGATGTTTTCTGCCAGGTATTTTGCGACGTCAGGAAGAGGTGCCAGCGCCTGAATACTGGCGTCCCACTCTTGTTTCTTGACCGCGTCGGCTAAAGCTTTATCTTTCAATGTCTTGTTTTTTCCCAGCCACTGTTGGAGTTGAACAATCTCGAGCGGATACGTGCACGCGACCAGCACTTGGCTTAGAAGAGGATCAGCGTACAAAGCGATGGGAGCAACCAAGGAATCGAGTTGTTCGGCCGGTATCTTTGCGGCCGCCGCTTGATCCTGCGCGGACAACAGAGTTGGCGTCACAAAAGATAAGTCACCCGGCGTGAGGAGGACAGAGCAGATGAAGGCTACGCTTTTTCGGAGCATTCCCCAAAAGGGTCTCGATCCAGAGACTTGGAATCTCATAAGGCCTCCATGAAGGATGACTTCTGCTCGATCATCTTTACGAGCTAATAGACAGATTCGCCGCCCATGAGGGGGGTATCTTATCGGCAGGCGGGGATGAATCCGCAGGCCTTATGCTTGATGTCCGTTTAGAACACTTTAGACCCTCAAAAACGCACGAGTGCTGTTAGTTGTTTCGCATTCGACCTGGCGATGATGGCGCAACGGAAGGGAAATCGCGACTGTTAAAACAGACAGAGTTACGGGTGTGTCTGGCCAGCAGCAATCGGGCGGGAAAGACGTATAGTAGCCGCTCGGGCACGCCCCTGCTGAAACTGGCTAGATTCCTTGCACGTTTTGGCTAAAGGCCGCACGCTGAATTGACACGTTCACCCCATCACAACTACTCGCGTCAAGAGGGCGCATGCAATGTCCGCGGTGTATTCCGCGCGAACGGTCTGTTAATCGGAAGCAACGCATGCTGATCGCCACAGAAATGAAGGGTGATCGAAGTGCCAGAGTTAACGAACGTGACGAGGGTGAGCGATGTCGTGCCAGTCGGACCCGATGCGAATCCGCTGCTGACCGCAGTGACTGTTCCCGTTACGCTAGTGCTGCCCGTCGGATTGGAAACAAAGCCAACAAAGAAAGAACCGCCGCAGCCGACGCTGGCTATCCAGCCAACGCAAACAACGATGATCCTGAGCCGTTTCACGATTGCATTCAGTCCCGCTCTGAATCTACTCACCGACTATTTTTGGGTATGGGAGTTCCGCCCGTCAGTTCGCGGGCATGTCCCGAGGCGGTTCACGTCACCACTTTATGGCTGCTCAATAGCCGGCGCTTCATCGGAAGCATTGCTCCTGTCGGTTTCAGAGCCGTCTCGGCGTCGTAATGTGGGGCGTACGGAGTCGGGCCGGCGATGCAATTCCGTACCGCTGCGACTTAGCAACCGAGAATGCATCTCATCAAAATCAGAGGTTGAAACGATGTATGCCGATCGCTCGGGCAAAATGTGAGCGATCTCTCTCTGCATTTTCCTGATCCGATCGCTGGTTTGTGGATGGGTAGCGAA
>QIAK01000531.1:0-2060 GCA_003225515.1 Acidobacteriota bacterium
TCCGAAAGGGCGGATCGGAGGGCCCACGCTCCCGCAGGATTATGGGCGACATCGAGCACTACTTCCGGCCAACCGGCTTTTGGAGGGATAACCTGAAAGCGTCCCGGCCACCTGGTTTCGCGGATTCCGCGCGCAATCGAGGCCGGAGTGATTCCCGGGAAGCCTTGCTCGCTAAGCTCCACCGCGGTAGCAATGGATAATGCTACGTTGCGCAACTGGTGGCGTCCCACAAGCGGGGTCTCCACCAGAATCTGCGTTCCCATGACTTGCAGGGGATAGCGATAATAGTTTTGCCCGGAACTCGGTACCAGATAGTCGGTACTCCCAGGCGACAACGGAGGCACATACTGCACGGCGCTCACGCCTTGCGCTCCAAGATCGAGAATGGTATTGCCGATTACGTCGTTGGCCTCGGGCTGCTGGGGCAGGGTCACGACCACGCCGCCGGGCCGGATAATCCCTACCTTTTCGCGGGCAATCTCACCAACCGTGTTGCCCAGGAATTTCTGATGGTCGAGGGAGATGTCGGCAATCACGCTGACCAGCGGTTCGACGACATTGGTAGCGTCGAGCCGGCCTCCCATGCCCACTTCCAGTACCGCAATCTGCACATGTTGACGCGCAAATTGGAGGAACGCAATGGCGGTCATCATTTCGAAGAAGCTGGGATGCCACGGTAACTCTCCCTGCTCGACCAGGCGCTCGGCCACCCTGTCGACTTCTGCATGCAAGCGAGCAAATTCGTCGTCGGTGATCTCCTCGGAGTTGATCCGGATACGTTCGTTGATGCGCACCAGATGCGGCGAGGTGTAAAGCCCGGTCTTCAAATCGGATGCGCGCAGAATCGAGGCCAAAGTGGCCGCAGTCGAGCCTTTGCCATTCGTCCCCGCAATCAGTGCCGAGCGAAACTTCTGCTCAGGATGGCTCATGGCCTTGAGCAGGACGCGCATATGTTCCAAGTCAAACTTGTTTGACGGCGTATGGGCCAGTTCGTGGCCCAGCGCGAACATGCTCGCAACTGCGGTTTGGTAAGACATGGGGAAGAAGAAGCTCTCAGCTATCAGCCATCAGCTCTCAGCTTGTCTCTCCAGATTATCAGCGTTGGAGATCAACGAAAATGATAAGGAGCTAGGCTAACCGGAATAGAGCAAGGGTTTTTAGCTGATGGCTGACAGCTGATAGCTTCTTCGCTGACAGCTTGTTCACGCTGTCATGAAATCCAGCGCCCTCGAGATGTAGGGTTTGAGTTCTTTGCGGGGGACGACTGCGTCGAGCATACCGTGTTGCAGGAGGAACTCGCTGCGCTGGAAGCCTGGGGGGAGCTTCTGGCGGATGGTCTGTTCGATTACGCGGGGGCCCGCGAAGCCAATCAGGGCGCCGGGTTCGGCGATATTTAAGTCTCCGAGCATGGCAAACGAGGCGGTCACGCCGCCGGTGGTCGGATCGGTGAGCAATGAAATATAAGGAACTTTGAGCTCGTCGAGGCGAGCCAGGGAGGCGGAAATTTTCGCCAGCTGCATCAGGCTGATCACGCCTTCCATCATCCGCGCTCCGCCGGACGCTGACACGATGATCAGAGGGATGCGCTTGTCCGCAGCCCGTTCGACGCCACGAGTAATGGCCTCGCCAACCACCGCGCCCATGCTGCCGCCGATGAAGGCGTATTCCATCACGCTCGCGATGACGTGGCGGCCCATCAGCTTGCCCTGGGCATTGATGACCGCGTCTTTCAGCCCCGTATCCTGCTGCGCCTGTTTCAGGCGCGAGGAGTAAGGCTTCAGGTCCACGAACTTGAGCGGGTCGGTCGAAGCTATGTCGCCGTCGAAGGTCTCATACTGGTTATCGTCGATGAGTTGGGCCAGGCGGTTGCGTGCGTCGATCCGGAAGTGCTTGTCGCACTTGGGACAGACGTTCATATTCTCTTCCAGATCCTTTTTCCAGATGATCTGGCGGCAGTTCTCACACTTCACCCACAAGCCCTCGGTGCGGACAGTCTTTTCGCCCGAGGTCTCAAGCTCGCCGGATTCGCGTTTAAACCAAGCCATAGAAAAAATTTGGTA
>QIAK01000531.1:2070-3803 GCA_003225515.1 Acidobacteriota bacterium
GAAATTAGGAAATTGAGAGTCCCACACTGCAGCGGGCCTAAAATTACTCAATTACCAAATTCCCCACTTACTCAATTTCAGTACTCAATCCCTCTCTGCGCCATTACGCCTTTTTCGTAGGCATGTTTAACCTGGCGCATTTCGGTCACCGTATCGGCGGCATCCACAATTGTGGGGTGCGCGTTCCTGCCCGTCAAGATGACGTGAACCATTTCCGGCCTCTTCTTGAGGCTCTCGACTACCTTCACCGGATCGAGCATGCCGTAACTGATGGCATAGTTGATTTCGTCGAGGACGACCAGGTCCCACTGCCCCGACTGAATTGCCTGGTCGGCTTCCGTCCAGGCCTGTTCGACCATGCGTACATCTTCAGGGTCGGGCTTCTCGGCGCCGACTTTTACGAAGCCGCGGCCCATCTGCTTCATGATGAACTTGTCGCCAAAGGCCTGCACCGCATCGAGCTCGCCGTAGTGCCATGATCCTTTCAGGAATTGAAGCATCAGCACCCGCATTCCCTGACCAACGGCTCGCAAGGCGGTTCCCATGGCGGCAGTCGTTTTGCCCTTGCCCGGCCCGGTGTTCACGATAATCAGACCACGACGGATATCGGCCATGCCTTGATCGGATGTTTGATTCTACTAGAACGGCCCGGTCGGAAGAGGGGAATCATTGGGAGGGTAGGGTGGAGCTGCTCCTGAGACTTTGAGCCGAACGCGCAATCTTAACTGGCCAATCAGTTGCTGCGCTCGAACCAGAATCTGTGAATGCGATGTCAGTAGGGTACTTGCGGCAGGTTCACTGTCCGTTCTTGAAATCGGGTGTCCAAAAATGGGCGGCCCGCAGATCGGGAACTTGAACGGCGGAATTGAATGTTCGGCCCGAGTCGCAATTCGAATGGTTTACGGACTTGGTTCAATTTGAGACGGAATTCAGTGGAACGCAAAGAAATTGTAATAATGCCAGGGCTTGCACAGTCATATGTTTCACAGAGTTTTGTGGCATGCTGTAAGGGTCGTACTCGGGTTGCAGTGACCAGAATTCGGGCGGGTAGTCACTGCGTTAAACAATCTTTACAGTAGCTAACTATTTCACGGAACTCCAGCATCCTAGGTTGCGTAGCTCGGTCAGGCGGATCTCTGTCCCCTCGCAAACCGCGGAGGTCTCATCGTGATCAACAAGTGTGTAGCGTTTTTGTTATCTCTTTTCGTGTCGCTTCCGGCCTTCTCGGCCCAGCACGTCGCGCATCCGCGATCGTCAATCGACTCAGGCGATGAGTCGACGATTCGCGAGATCGTGGAGATGGAGAAGCAGGCGCGGGAAGCCAGGGAGGACTACGTCGCCATCACCCCGCTCGGACAGGTAACCACGAAGCAGGACACGGTCTCCGCGCGTAAGAGTGGTCAGCTTCGTTATGACACCATCAACGTCAGCGACATGGTGGTCCGGGTGTACGGCGATACTGCCGTGGTCACGGCGCGCGCTGACGTGAAGGGGCATCAGCTCGGGGAAGACTTCAGTGGACCATATCGTTATACGCGAGTCTGGGTGCGCCGCACCGGCCACTGGCAGGCTGTAAGCTACCAGGCTACCGTGACGCAGTAGTGTCTCAGCTGACGCCGCAGCTCGACTAAATCAAAATTCCAACGGCCATCCACTTTCAGTGTTACCCTGCGTTCTCTGCTTCTGAAACAGCTCTGCAAGCGCAACGATTCCTGAAAGGAAGCCCATGCTCT
>QIAK01000184.1:0-3863 GCA_003225515.1 Acidobacteriota bacterium
TGGCACCTCGACCTTATAGTCCAACACTTGCCCTGGCTTCGCCATCATCGTCAGCACATCGTCCTGAGCATTCTGGGGTGAAACGTGCAGACCGTGAAAATGCAAATTGGTCATATTCGTACAGCGGCCAGTTGCGCACATCTCATCCGACTGAATTGGCAGATTGTTTACATAGTGCAATTGATAACGCTGCCCCGCATGACGCGAATCACCGGCGGTACCGCGTTGCCGTTGTACGCAAACGCGTTGTGTCCAACGGCGGAGTCGTACGTGGCCACGAGCGTGAATGGACCACGTACTTCCGGAGGATCGGCCACAACCTGCTGTTGGGCCAAGAGTGGCGTCACAATCCAAAATGAACTGAAGATCAAAGCAACGACTCTCTACACACCTCAAGTTAAGACCCGCATTAACGAGTCGCGACTAGTTCGGGAACGCCGGCCAACTCTTCGTACTCTTCGTCTTTCAGGCGGAGAGAGCCCGCGGCCACGTTCTGCTCGAGATGTTCAATCGAGGACGTTCCGGGTATCGGCAACATCACTGGCGACCTCCGCAGGAGCCAGGCGAGAGCCACCTGTGTCGGGCTGGCATGATGCGCCTGTGCGACCTGGTTGAGAACTTCACCGGCGATGCGGCCCGCACCAAGTGGGAACCACGGGATAAACACGATCCCATTTCGCTCGCAATGTCCACGACATAGTCCCATTCGCGGTCGGCGAAACTGTAACGATTCTGGACCGAGACGATGGGCACGATCCGGCGAGCCCGCTCAATATGTTCCTGAGTGACATTGGAGAGGCCCACCTTGCGGATCTTCCCCTCACGCTTCAGTTCGGCTAAAGTTTCGACCGAAATGTCAAAAGAAACTACGTTGTCAGGAGCGTGCAGTTGATAGATGTCGATGCGTTCCAGGCGTAGTCTCTTCAGGCTTCCCTCGACGGCTTTCCGAAGATGATCAGGTGTTGCATTGTGTGTCCACTGATTGGGTCCCGGACGCTCCCAGCCGCCTTTGGTTGCGATCACCAGGTCCGATGGATACGGATACAGTGCTTCTGCGATCAGTTCTTCATTGACATGCGGCCCGTAGGAATCCGCAGTGTCGATAAAATTCACGCCAAGTTCCACGGCACGCCGCAGAATCGCCAATGCGGCTTTGCGATCTTTCGGCGGACCCCAAATGCCCGGGCCCGTCAGACGCATTGCGCCATAGCCGAGGCGGTTCACGGAGATGTCGTTACCTAGAGATACAGTTCCAGCTTGCGTTGTCGTGACTTCTTTCTGACTCATAATTTGCTCCTCCAAATTAATTGTTCTATTAATTGCCCTGCATTGCCAATTTTCCACAACATTCGGGGCGCTCCGGCAGATTCGATCGGTCCCATCCTCCGCCGAGGGCTTCGATGAGTAGCACTGCGCTCGCCATGCGCCGCCCCAGGATGTTGACCGCCGTCACTTCATCCGACAACGCAGCATTTTGCGCAGTGATCACCTCCAGATAGCTGGTGACGCCACCGTCGTATCTGGTGTTGGAAAGATCCAGTGAGCGCTGCGCGGATTGCACTGCGGTCGCCTGTACACCGGCTTCGTTTTCCAGCACTCGCAATGCCGCCAGATTGTCTTCCACCTGTTGAAAGGCACTCAGCACTGTTTGCCGGTAGGACGCCACTGAGGAGTCGTATGCCGCCTTGGATTCGTCGTTCAGGGCGTGCCGTCGTCCTCCATCAAAGATGGTGGCTGCTGCCGCTGCGCCAACCGACCAGAGAGCGCTTGGTCCCTGCAGCAAAGTGGTGATGGTTCCGCTTTCGAATCCACCTGACGCAAGAATATTGACGAGCGGATAGTAGGCGGTCTTTGCAAGGCCAACCTGAGCATTCGCGGCAGCTACACGCCGCTCCGAAGCGGCGATATCGGGACGTCGCTCAAGCAACTCTGATGGAACGCCAACCGGGATCGGTGGTGGTGGAGTTGTCAGCACCAATGGAGGCAAACTGAAATCAGCCGGAGGCTTGCCGACCAATACTGCTGCCGCGTGTTCGAACTGCGCTCGGGCAACACCCACATCCACGAGTTGCGCCCGAGTGGTTTCAAGGATGGTTCGGGCCTGCTCCACCTCCACTTCGGAAGCTAGTCCGCCCTGATAGCGATCTTCGTTAAGCTGCAGTGCCTGTTCGTACTGTGCAACGGTCGTCTGAAACAGCTTTTCCTCGGCATCGAGGGTTCGCGCTGCGAAGTAGTCAATTGCGAGATCGGCGTGCATCGTGAGATTCACTACGGCCAGATCGGCAGCGCTTGCCTGCGCCTGCTCGCGATAGGACTCTACATTCTTGCTGACGCGACCCCACGCATTGACCTGATACGAAACATTGACGGGCAGCACGAAGTCGTTGAAAGTCGCCCCACGCGCTATACTGCCGGGACGATTGCCTGAAAATTTCTCGCGTGTCGCAGAAGGCGCAGTACTAAGCGTGGGATAGTAGTCAGCTCGGGCATAACGGAGCGCCGCACGCGCCTCCTGGTACTGCGCAACCGCTGCTTTCAGGTTCTGGTTCGAGACATCAATCTGTTGTTCCAAAGCGTTAAGTTGAGGATCCTGGAAAATCTCCCACCACTTTCCCCCGAGATTCTGATCGCTGGGCTGCGCTGTTTTCCAGTTGCCGATTTCTTTGTACGCAGGGGGCGCCGGTACCGCAGCCGGTTTGTACTTAGGCCCCACCGAACAAGCGGCGAAGGAAAGAATCGTGGTGCCCAAGAGGATGAACTGGCCGATACGGTGAGTCTTGTGCGCTACGTCTTGAGTGGGTGTCATTTCCCATCTCCCGGCAAGGAGGCCTGCACAATATTCACTTGCTGCCCGGAGACCAGAGAGTCGGGTGGATTCATCACGACCTGATCGCCAGGCTTTAGTCCGGCAACCACTTCGATCTCGCTGCCGAAATCGTGACCCGGAGTAAGATCGGTTAGCTCGACCTTGCCATTCCTTACCACACCTGCCTGTAAGCGCTCCGACCGGAAAATGAGCGTACTGACGGGAATCAGGAACGTCGAGCTCGGGGAAGGGATGTGCAAGTGCACTTCTGCATACGAACCCGTAAGGAGGATGTTGCCAGGATTTGGAAGGTCAATTTCGGTCAAAAGTGTGCGAGTAGTTCCATTGATCGACTCGGCGGTGCGGACGACTTTTCCAGGAAACTTCTGGCCTGGAAATTCGGCGAGAAGAATATCTGCCTCGGTCGCTCCCGGATGAATGCCTCGCGAATACTCCTCAGGAACATTCACGTACGCCCGCACGGTGCCGGTCTGGGCGATGTGAAATAGATCGGTTTTCGCTGTGGAACTGCTCCCGGCATTGATCAGGTCACCGATGTCAGTGTTGCGCGCAGTGATCACTCCATCGAATGGCGCATATACCTTTTCGAAAGAAACGAGCGCTTCGAAATGGCGTACATTCGCCATATCTGCGTCGACCGCTGCTTTATTGGCGCTGTAGGTTCCCGCTGCATTGTCCCGATCTTGCTGAGCAACAGCGTGCTTTTGGAACATCGCTTCGTAGCGCGTCTTCGTAATTTCAGCCAGATTCAGATTCGCTTGAGCCGTGGCGAGCGTGCTTTGCGCTTGTGAAAGTTGTTCATCGATCTCCGGCGACTGGATTGTCGCGAGGAGTTGGCCCGCCTTTACATGCGCCCCAATATCGAAATACCACTTCTTCAAATAGCCGTCGGTGCGCGCGTAAACGGGGGATGAGATAAAGGGTTGCATATTTCCAGGCAGGATAATCTCCTGCGCCTGTGCAGCGGGCTTGGGTTGCACGACCGAAACCGATGGCACGGCCATCTGTGCCGTCACAGTTCGCAAGCTGGCCTCCG
>QIAK01000184.1:3874-10918 GCA_003225515.1 Acidobacteriota bacterium
AGAACAAAACGGCCAATGCAACGACGCTGAAGATCAAGGGCGTGAGCCAGCGACGCTGTGATCGCCGGCCGTTCTGCAGATTCGGGCTGGGCTTCGGGTTCGGGTCCAATGGAACAATCTCGACACTGTTTTCTGTTTCTTTGATTTCGAAGTTAGTCATATTAATTCCCCTATTACGATTGTTCGGATAATGCAGCCTTGTGCCGCCTTCCGTGCAGCAGGCTGAAAAATGTTGGGACGAAGAAGAGCGTAGAAACCGTAGCGAAGAGAAGGCCGCCGATCACGGCTCGTCCGAGCGGGGCGTTTTGTTCACCTCCATCGCCTAGACCCATCGCCATCGGCACCATGCCAATGATCATGGCGAGTGCGGTCATCAGGACCGGGCGAAACCGAGTGAACCCGGCCTGCAAGGCAGCCGTAATCGGATCTTTGCCTTCACTCATTTGTTCTCTGGCAAAGCTCACCACGAGAATGCTGTTCGCGGTGGCCACGCCCATACACATGATCGTTCCCATCAGCGCCGGTACGCTTAGGGTTGTGTGCGTGATGAACAGGAACCACGCGATTCCCGCCAATGCCGCCGGCAATGCGGAAATCATGATGAAAGGATCGAGCCAAGACTGAAAATTTACGACGATCAGCAGGTAGACGAGCAGTATCGCAAATACCAGGCCGACCAGAAGGCCGGTATAAGATGATTGCATCGTCTGCACCTGACCCCGAACCACTACCCGCGATCCGCGCGGCAGTTGACTGCGTACTGAATCTATGATCTTGTTGATGTCCCGTGATACTCCACCTAGGTCACGTCCATCCACCGAGCCGAAAATATCGATGACCGGCGCAACGTTGTAGTGAGAGACAACGGCCATTCCGCTGCCGCGCTGCATCGACACCAGGCTGGCCACCAGCGAAGGAGGGGCAGTAGGATCCGCACCCGTTATCGGCATGTTCACGATCTGCTGGATACTCGCTGCCCGATACTGCGGGGTCTGGGTCGCGATTGAATAACTCACGCCGTTGTGCGGATCGAGCCAGAATGTCGGGGAGGTCTGGAAGCTGCCGCTGAGCGAGACCAGCAGGTTTTGGGCGATATCGTGAGCCGAGAAGCCAAGCTCCTGTGCCTTTGTCCGTTCAATCCGCAAGTGCACATACGGATTGTCGAACGGCTGCTGAACCCGGAGGTCGGTTGTGCCCGGCACGTACCGGATCTTCTGCAACAGTTGATCGGCCCAGACTCGATTGCCTTCAAGATTATTTCCGATGACCTGAATGTCGATGGGCGCTGGCAACCCGAAGTTCAGGATCTGGCTCACCATGTCTGAGGGTAAGAAGGCGAAGATCACGCCGGGGAATTCTTTTGCCAGGCTCAACCGCAACTGTTGAACATAGCCCTCTGTCGGGTGATGCTTCGGCGAGAGGGTGACGAGAATGTCCGCGTCGGAGGCGCCGACCGGCGCTGAGTTGCTGTAGGAATGATTGATGCCGCTATAGGGCAGTCCAATGTTGTCGATGATGCTGGCCACTTCGGAAGCAGGGATTTGGCGGCGAATCGAGTTCTCGACTTGGTCGGAGAGAAACGCGGTGTCTTCAATGCGCATCCCGGTGGGTGCGCGCAAATGCAGCTTGAAGCTGCCGGCATCAACGCTGGGAAAGAAATCCTGGCCGAGCCAGGGAACAATGACGGCCAGCGATCCCAGGCACGCCACGAAGAAGGCGACCAGAAAGGCGCGGCGATGCTGGAGACAGCGCTCTAACAAGTTGCGATAGCTTTCGCGCATCCGTTCGAATGCAGCTTCGAATTTACGCTGGACACGAACGAACACATTACGGCTCGTGCCAGATCTTTCGTGGGAGGTGTCGTGGCGAAGAAGGTACTTAGCCATGGTCGGAACGATGGTCCGCGAAAGCAGATAAGACGCCAGCATGGCGAATACAACCGCCTCGGCCAACGGCAAAAACAGATATCGGGCCACCCCCGACAACAGGAACATGGGTGCAAAAACGATGCAGATCGACAGTGTTGAAACGAATGCCGGAGTGGCGATCTGCATGGCGCTGTCCAACACCACTTCGTCCATGTCCTTGTCAGGTTCCGCTTCGCGGTTGCGGTTGATATTCTCGACCTCTACCGTTGCGTCGTCCACGAGGATGCCGACGGCCAAGGCCAGTCCGCCCAGGGTCATGATGTTTATGGTTTCTCCGATAAGGCTGAGAGTAATGACGGAACACAGAATCGCGAGCGGGATGGAAGTCGCGATAATAACCGTACTCCGCCAGTTCCCGAGGAACATCAGGATCATGAATGCCGTGAGGCAGGCTGCAATCAATGCTTCCCGTACGACTCCGTTGATGGCTCCAAGGACGAAGATGGATTGATCCGCCAGAGGAGACATCTTGAGCTGAGAAGGAACGGTCGCGGCGATCCGAGGCAGTAGCGATTTGATCCCGGAAATGACGTTCAACGTTGAGGCATCGCCTGCCTTCTGAATCGTCAGCAGTACGGATCTCTGACCATCTACCCGCACGATGTTGGTTTGCGGCGGAAAGCCGTCGCGCACCCAGGCAACATCCTTCATGTAAATAGTCGTGTCCCCGATGGTTTTTATCGGGATGCGATTCAGGTCGGCGATCGTCTGTGGAGCGGCGTTGGGGATATCGACGTTGTATTCCTTCCCGCCAATCTTTGAAGTACCAGTGGGCAGGATGAGGTTCTGCACCGTGAGCGCATTCACCACATCCAGCGCAGAAAGCCCTTTGGACTCGAGTGCCGCTGGGTTCAGATCCACCTGTACCTGCCGCTGCTTCCCGCCGTAGGGGTAGGGCACGGACGTACCGGGGATAGTGATCAGCTGAGTACGAATAAAGTTAAGTCCGTAGTCGTTCAGTTGTTGTTCGGAGAGTCCGTTTCCCGACAGCGCAAGCTGCATTACGGGCACGCTCGATGCGCTGTAAGCGATGACGAGAGGTGGCGTCGTTCCGACAGGTAGCTGTCGGAGTTGCGTTTGGGAACTGGCAGTGATCTGCGCAATGGCTCGATCTAGGCTAGCGTTTGGCTGGAGAAAGACTTTGACCACGGCGATGCCATAGAGCGACTGCGATTCGACGTGTTCGATGTTGTCAACGATCGTCGTCATGTTCCGCTCGGTCACGCTCACGATGCGGTCGCTCATGTCCTTGGGGACGAGACCGTTGTAGTTCCAGATGACGCTGACGACCGGGATATTAATGTTGGGGAAGATGTCGGTCGGAGTACGGAAAATCGCGACGGCACCCATGACCACGATCAAAATGGACATCACCACGAATGTGTACGGTCGCCGCAATGCTAGTTTAACGATCCACATACTGATTCCTTTTTCCGCTAAACCTACTCGTTTCTACTTTTGGCTGAGCTGCGTTCCATGCTGCTCTCGGCAAATCCATTCCCGAACGAAGGCGGAGCAGTTCCTGAGTCTGACACCCTGTGCTTCGATCTCCGCCAGGAAGCGAACTGCGTCCCGGTCCACTAACTTCACTTCCTTCAGGTCCAGCACGAGACTGTGATCCGGTAATTCCGATTTCAAGAGCACCTGCAGTTCCGAGACCTGCTCTGCCTGAATCCGGCCGGTGAGCGTAAAGACGACTCGCTCACTTTCATCGGAGATGTCGATTCGCAGTGTCATTAGCTTCGCCCTTTCATAGGTCGGAGATGCAAACAGGGGGCCAGTCGATAAGTGCTTGATAACACGGTGTGTAACAGAATCCCGCTGTCACGAAGTTTCGGAAATTTCCGAGGTTGCGTCAGAAATCAGAGCCACTCTTGCTGAGGATTGTGTGAAAAAAAGGAAGCCAGTGCAGTCGAGGTGCATGCCCGCATGTCAGAAGGGAAAGCTTTGGGGTTCCTTAAGCTCGACGAAAACGCTGCTTGTTGATCTTCAGAGCCTTGATTTTGGAATCGAGGGTCGACTGCGGGATCCCGAGCTTAGCTGCAGCGCCTCTCGATCCCGATACCCGGCCATTACTTTCTGCGAGGGCAGACTCGATCATCTCTCGTTCTTGGGCGGCAAGCTTCTCGGAAAACGGGTTAATTGCCGATGAAGTCATCGCCGAAGGTCCAGCGAGCCAACTTTCGTCGACGCACAGACTTTCCGAATCGGAGATGATTACGGACCTCTCGATTACATTTTGCAGTTCGCGGATATTTCCAGGCCATCTGTAGGTCTGCAGAAGTTCCATGCTCCTCTTAGAGATGCCGGTGATCTTCTTTCCAGCCTGGCTGGCATAGCGATCGACGAAATATTCCACGAGCAAAGGAATGTCCTCCTTTCGGTCCCGCAAAGGAGGTACCTCGATGGGAAAGACATCAAGCCGATAGAACAAATCATCGCGAAACCTGCCGTCAGCGATGGCGGCTTGCAAATCACGATTCGTTGCCGCGACCACCCGCACGTCGACCTTGATCGACTCATTGCCACCCACACGCTGAAACTCTCGCTCCTGCAAAACGCGCAGAAGTGCAATCTGCATCTCTGCGGGGAGTTCTCCGATTTCGTCCAGGAAAATCGTCCCGCCGTCCGCCGACTCGAAACGGCCGAGGCGCCGCTGCGTGGCTCCCGTGAACGCCCCCCTTTCGTGTCCGAACAATTCGGAGGCAATAAGATCGCGGGGGATCGCAGCACAATTCACACTGACGAAAGCGCGCGACGCACGCTGCGAACGCTTATGAATGGCCCGCGCAATCAGTTCTTTGCCCGTACCCGTTTCTCCGGTAATGAGAACCGTCGAGTCGGTCGGTGCTACTCTCGCTACTCGAGACAGAACCACCTGCAGTGCGGGAGAGGAGCCAACGATTTCTTCGAACATCCGGTTGACATCGATCTCCTCACGCAATGCGAGGTTCTCTTTGTACAACTGGTCTTTCAAAATCTGGATCTCCTCGAAAGCATTCTTCAGAGCAGCCACATTTTCCTGGAGTGCTTCCTCTGCGCGCTTGCGGTCCGAGATTTCCTGATGTAGCTCTTCGTTTGCTTTCGTCAACGCAGCAGTTCTCTTGGCGACCCTCGATTCCAGCTCATTCTTAGCTCGTGTCGCCTGCAGCATGAAAAACGAAAACAACCCAAAGACGAAGTCGTAGGTAATCCGCTAAATCCACTCCACCTCAGTCTGGAACAGAAGCGTCCGAGTAAGCACAGCCAGCACAAGGGCAAGGACGCCAGGCCCAATTCCCGCATACCAAAAGGAGATGGCGATGGCGCAAAACGAGAAGGACATAATTGCCAAGGGAAGGTGGTAATGAAGGAATATCCGCGCAGCAAGGAAGGCGAGACCCACAGAAGCCACGGACAGTAAATACCCTAAGGCGCGACGCGGCTTCGGTCGTGCAAGCCAATTGGCTATGAACTGGTCAGACATTTGTTGTCTCGTCAACGGGCTTCGCGGAGTAAACATAACGCTTGCACTTCATCGTACAGGCATCACTCCGCATATCTCAACGAACGAGCGGCGAGGCCACTCTCAATAAGTATAGAGATGCCTCAAGCACAGGGTAACGCTTCTCTCAAGCGACTAAATCGGCAAACGTGCGGGGGGAAATGGGAGTGGCCGTTCATAGGCGAACACGGATATTGATTGCCAGATCCAGACCACGAGGAACAATTTGCGGTACCCGATCTTTTGAAGTGCGACTACTTCAAAAAGCATCAACGCAGTAGGGCTCATCGTATAACTTTAACTAATGTTTTCAGAAAAACTATAAGTTGTACTTCTGGACTGTTGCGCCGTACGCACGCATCACAATTTTCGACACGACTCTTCGCGACGGAGAGCAGTCTCCCGGTTGCTACGACCAGTTGAGTTTCAGGGGAGATCCATGACTGTAGTCTGACGATCAGAGCGTACTGCTGATTAGGTGTCGGTAGAACCGTTCGGAGCTCTTCTCTCAAACTACGATTTTGTCGCTCCTCTTCGAGAACTGACTATCACTTCGCAACTCGTAGCGAGCAGGTATGTCAAATAGAACAACGCCGATCATTCTTGAATCCACGTTTCCACCCACGATTCTCGTGTCTCTCACCTCGACTCAAGTATGGAAACCGTCTTGACAATAGTCGTTATAACGGATAGTATGAATGCAGATGAAAAGACTGGTCGAATTCAGCAAGAGTGGGCGACGCCCCCACCGCCCGGAAGAGGTCGTTTTCCTGCAACTGTTGCGGACCACGGACATGTTGTCTCGGGGACTGGTTCAGGTCCTCAAAGGCGAAGACGTCTCCACGACGCAGTACAACGTACTCCGAATCCTGCGCGGTGCACCGGACGGACTCCCTTGTAGCCAAATCGCCAGTCGTATGATTAGCCGGGATCCGGATATAACCCGCCTGCTGGATCGACTGGAAAAACGCGGACTCATCGCGCGATGTCGTGAAACCAAAGACAGGCGAACGGTGATGACTCGCATCACTCGGGAGGGCCTAGAACTCCTCGGCCGGCTTGACGAGCCGGTGCAGGCGACCCATCGCAAACAATTGGGCCACCTGGGACGCGAGCGCCTGCGAGACTTGGGCGAGCTATTGCGGTCTTCCTGCAGCCAGGCAAACTGATTGTTTAGCCCAGATAGTTGTTGAAACGATTATCGGTATAACGCATCAAGCTACTCAGAAAGGAAACTTAAACTATGAGTACACACCCTACTCCGCAAGCTGTATCAACTACCACCTGGAACATTGACCCCGTCCACACGGTGGCCGAGTTCAAAGTCAAACACATGATGATTTCCAACGTGAAGGGGCAATTCACCGCCGTTAAAGGCGTCTTGGCCATGAACGAAACTGCGTTAACCGACTCTCGCATCGAAGCATCGATCGACGCGGCTTCCATCAACACGCGCGACCCTCAACGGGATGCTCATCTCAAGAGCGTCGACTTCTTCGAGGCGGAGAAGTTCCCGATTTTATCTTTTAAGTCAACAGGCATCCGCCGGGTTAAGGACGGAGAGTTGGCGGTGGCCGGGGACTTGACCATTCATGGAGTCACCCGCAATGTGGTGTTTGATGTGGAAGGACA
>QIAK01000185.1:0-234 GCA_003225515.1 Acidobacteriota bacterium
GCAACTGCTGCTCGGGAGGAATTCGGCAAATGGTTCGACGACGAACTTGCCGAACATTACTTAGAAGGCCTCCGCAAGGCTGGATTGGAAATTGCAGATGAGCAATCTTCGACCATTGCCAAGCCTACAGCTGAGACAACCGGCAAGGCTGGCTCCGCCAATCCGTCGATTGCCGTTTTGCCCTTCGCCAACATGAGCGCAGATCAGGACCAGGAGTATTTCAGCGACGGATTG
>QIAK01000185.1:263-6564 GCA_003225515.1 Acidobacteriota bacterium
AGGACATTCGGGAAATCGCTGAGACGCTGAACGTCACTCACATTTTGGAAGGCAGCATACGTCGGGCCGGGAATCATATTCGTGTGACGGCGCAATTGATTGCGGCAGCGGACGGATCCCATCTCTGGTCAGAGCGGTATGACCGGGAGCTGAGCGATATCTTTGCGGTGCAGGATGAAATATCGGCGGCAATCGCCGCGGCCTTGAGAGTGAAGCTTGCGCGAGCCACTACACCGGCGCGCTATGTGCCGAAGCTTGCGGCGTATGAGGCTTACCTGAAGGCCAGATATCTCCAAGCCAAAGTTAATCCCGAGTCGATGGAATTGGCCAAGCAAAGCTTTGAGCTGGCAATTGAACTCGACCCGGCATTTGCCATGGCTCACGTTGGAATGGGTTTTTACTGGTTAACTTTGACGCATTTCGGCAGGTACTCTGCACATCACTGCGTGGCCTCGGCGCATGCAGCAGTCTGGCGGGCGTTGCAGATCGATTCTTCCCTTCCCGATGCCCATGCTCTCCTGGGCTATCTGGCTGCACTGTATGAGATGGATTGGGCCACGGCCGAGCGGCACTTCGATTTTCCTATGGCGAAAGAGGCGGGTTTTGCCCTCATCCGTCCCATGTATAGCGGGTCTCAGTTCCTGCGAGGCAATGTGGAGCAAGCAATCAACCTAGCTCAGCACGCGATTGAACAGGACCCGCTCGAGGTATGGGCCCGGATGAATTTGCATGCCTACCTGCAGGCAGCGGGCCGGGACACCGAAGCCCTTGAGCAATTAGAAAAGGTGCTGGAACTGGACGAGAACCAGGTCGTGGCGTTGGTTTCAATGGCGATGCTACTCGCCGACAGGGGTGAGCTTGCGAAGGCGTTGGTGGTCGCGCGGCGCGCTCACGCGATTGGACCGTGGTTTCAAGATACGATTGGCGTCCTCGCCGCTCTCTTGCGGCGCAATGGAGAGGCGACTGAATCCCAGTCGCTCGCGCAGACTCTTGGTTCCGGCGAGTCTCCCGATGACGCACGCGCGCATGCCGTCTTTCACCTGCTCTGCAGCGACCTGGATCATGGCGCCGATTGGGTGGAGAAAGCGATCGAACAGCGTGACCCGTCGATGATGTTCTATCTGCGCTTTGTGGTCTGCAAAGGATTGAGAGCGAGCCACCGCTGGCCGAAAATCTCCAAGATGATTAACCTGCCGGCAATCAAGTAAGCAGCCCGGAATATCCACCTGACCCTTGGTAACCCATTCGTACACTCCCTTTTGGTAACCCTCGGTAACCATGCGGTTCATGACTTCCAGACGTACAATTGGCCTGTCCGGTCGGTCCATCTGCCGATACGTGAGATGACCTTCGGGGCGGGGCCCGGGACCAGTTTCCCCAACGTTCCGCGGGTCGCATCACAACTTCTGTATCAAGACCAGGTTCTGGAGTTCGCACGCTTATGGCATTGTTCGGGTTCAACAAACAGAAGGTTCTCAGCAATGCGGAGAAGTACGTTCAGCAGGGAAAACTGCAGAACGCCATCGCTGAGTACGAAAAGGTCCTTAAGAACGATGCCAAGGATCTGACGGTCACCAATACCGTTGGCGATCTCTATTCCCGCCTGGGCGAAACCGATAAAGCGACCGCGTGCTTCAAGACCGTAGGCGATGCCTATGCCAGTCAGGGTTTCACGGTGAAGGCGATCGCGATGTACAAAAAGATCTGCAAGCTGCAACCCTCTCTCGAGAGCCTGCTGAAACTTGCGGAACTTTACAGCCAGCAGGGGCTTTTTAATGACGCACGCGCCCAGTATTTGCAGGTCGCAGAAGAATTCCTGAAAGCCAACCAGCTTGATAATGCAGTCCGGATCTTCCAAAAGATTGTGGAGATGGACCCGGAAAACAGCGGGATGCGCGTTCGGCTGGCGGAAGTTTATCTTCGCCTGAACAAAAAGACGGAAGCCTGGCAGATTTTCTCCGCCGCCGCGGAGAGCTTACGGGCCAAAGGCTCGCTGAGCGGCGCCGAAGAAATTCTGCAGCGTATGCTGACGCTCGATCCTGGCAACACTTATGCGCTGCTCATGCAGGGCAAAAACATGCTGGAGTCCGGCGACGCAGCCGGCTCCGTTGCCGCCCTGCAAAAGATTTCCGATATCGATTCTCATCCCGAGGGGCTTCGCGATCTGCTGAAGGCGTACCTGCAGGCCGGACAACTCTCGGAAGCCGGAACAGTCGCGAGCAAACTGTTGACCGTGCACAACGATCTCGCGGCCATTTCCAGCTTTGCCGACGCCCTCATGCAAGCTGGACAATACGAGACTGCGTTGCAGGTATTCGACCAGCACGCCGAACGCTTGCTGGCGGAAAACTCTGACAAGGTTCTCGAAAGCCTGCACGCCATTATTGGGCATGTGCGCGACAATCCCGACTCTCTGCAGAAATTGCTGGACCTGTTCAACAAGGCAGGAGAGAACACGCACGTCAGCGAAGTCATCGAATTGCTGGCTCACGCCAGCGTGCAGTCAGGGGACCTGCCCCGGGCTCGCGATCTTTACCAGAAGCTGGCAACGCTTGAGCCTCAGAACCCGCTGCACATGCAGAACTATCAGCAGGTAGTCGGGCAACTCGGCGGAAGTTCTGGCGGCAAGCTGATCACGCCGGACGAAGCCGTCGTGCTCATAGACGATCTAGAGGCAACCGCGCCATCCGTTCACCAGCACTACACGGATGAGGTTTCGCTCGCGGTCCGCTCTGCCCTGACCGATGCCGAGCTGTTCATTTCGTACAACATGCCCGCCAAGGCCCTCGGACCTCTGGTCGGAGCGTTGCCGCTGGCGCCCAACGATCTTCGCCTGAACCAGCGCCTGGCTGCCTTGCACACGCGCGCAGGCCGGTTCGCTGAAGCCGGTATGTGCTGCCGCACTTTGCAGAGCGTCTATTCTGAGGCGGACCATCCTGAAGAGGCCTCGCGTTACGCCGAATTGGCCGAACGCTATGAGGATCGCTCCTCAGTTGCTGCGCCCAGCACTTCAGCGGAAGAAGAACATATATTCCTGGATGCTGCCCCGCAAACGGCAGGGCACCAGATGGTTGAGGAAGTTTCCGAGCCAGAAAGCAAAGTAGCGGAATTTTCCGTCGACGAAGTTCCTGCGGAGGACGCCAACACCGAAACGGCAGCCGTTGAGGAAGAAGCTGCACCGGCGGAAGGAGTCGCTCCTGCGGTGCACGCTGCCTCGCCCTGGCCTACGGCTCAGCCGGAATTTGCAGTTGTGGATGAATCCTCGGCGGACCCAGGCGAGCTCACTTCGGCGTCCGCGGAAATTGATCTCTCCTCCGAATGGGACGACTCGCTTACGGTGGAGACGGACGCTCCGGCGGAATCGCCCGCTGCGCCACAGCAAGTTCCAGTCGCTAAAGTTGCGGCCCACGCAAAAGCTCCCGAGTCCAACAAAGCCGACGAGACCATCGAAGAAATTCGTTTCTACGTCGCTCATGGGATGCCCGAGCAGGCCATGGCTGGATTGGCCAAGCTGCAAACGCTGACTCCCGACAAAGACAAGATCTCGGCGATTCGAGCCGAAGTGGATGCCGCCATCCAGGCTGCTGCCGAACAAGACGTTCCCGCTGCCATTGAGCCCGTGATCGAAGAGCTTACGGCCGACGATATTCCTTCGGTCGAAGCTGTGGACGAGCCAGTCGCGGTCGAGGAGATTCAAGTCGAAGCGGCTCCTGTCGCCGAACTTCCCGTAGTCGAGCTTCCAGTGGTCAAGGAGCCCGCAATCGTCGGCCCGGAGAGTTCGGCGATCGAAGAAGTTCCAGTAACCGCCGAGCTTTCGGTTGAGACTGCTCCTGAGACTGCGGTTCAGGCACCTGCTCGCGCTGCGAAACCTGCACCTGGCGTTCTGAACGAATTGGTTTCCGATCTCGAGAGTTCGTTGGGTGATACGTTCCTGCCGGGAGCAGTTGCGCATCCGGTTCCGCCGCCTGCAATCGCCAAGCCTGTGATGGCTCCAGTGGCGCGCACCGAGCCGGCCATCGCAGCTGCACCAGGGGATCCGGTTCTAGGGGAGTTTGTTGCAGACATCGAAGCGTCGCTCGGGGAAGACTTCCTGAAAGCGGCGCCGGTTGCTAAGGCGCCCGCTCCTGTGGCTCAACCCAAGTCCGCGCCTTCGGTACCTGTCGCAGCGCCGAAAGTCATTGCCCCGCTGGCCGCCAGTGCGGCTGCGTCTGCATCCACCGCGAACCATGCCACTCCTGCTGCGCCGCAGGCTTCGGCCGCGGTAATTGCGCCCACGGCGACCGCACCCGTGGCATGGCAAGCGCCGCAGGCGCCAATTCCTGCTGTTCCGCTCGCTCCTGCTTCGAAAGGTTCTCCGTTCAGCGAGGAGGCCGGAGTCGATCTCGCCGAAATGTTTGGCGAACTCAAACAGGATCTTGAAGCTGACGTCGCTTCCACTGACGAAGATCCCGAAACGCATTACAACCTCGGCATCGCGTTCCGCGAAATGGGACTGCTGGACGAGGCCATTGGAGAATTGCAGAAGGCCTGCCAGTCTTTCGATCACGGAAAGGCGTTTCCGCAAATCATGCAGACCTACACTTGGCTGGCGCAGTGCTTCCTCGAAAAAGGAGTGCCGGAAGCGGCTGTCCGCTGGTACGACAAAGCTCTCAAAGTTAACGGCATCGATGGCGAAACCCGGGTCGCGCTGCATTACGAACTGGCTGCCGCCTATGAAAGCGCCGGCGACAAAGCTTCCGCTCTGCACCATTTTATGGACGTCTACGGCAGCAACATCGACTATCGCGACGTGGCCGAGCGCATTAAGGCCCTGAAGTCGTAGAATAGTCGGATGGCTTTTGTCCCCAATTTTTTCACACTTGGGCCCAGCACGCGCCGCAACTATTTCCCTGCCTTCTCTTCGAGGCGCTGGAGTCGCCCCGAGTGAGCGATCCGACACCCGTTTCCAGTCCTCCCCACAGCGTACCCAAGCCTCCTCCTCAGAGGTCTGAGCCGGACAGCGCACTTCCTCAGCGACCCGAGGCCGAGGAAACGCCAGAGACGCAACGCCCTGTGCACGTATGGATGCACCGCCTGTCAGTATTTCTATTTGTTTTAGTCAGTGCAGTGGCGGGAGTGCTGCTCATTATTTTGCCGTGGACTCCGGAGTGGACGGACAATTACCTGCTGCTCTCGTTTCCGGCGCTCCGCTCGGTGGTCTCCAATGGATTTTTTCGCGGAATATGCAGTGGCCTGGGCCTGCTGGACATCTGGATTGGTTTCTGGGAGGCCCTCCACTATCACGAGCAACAATAACCTGCTGCAAGGGTCCGTATCTTAAGATTCTCGAGTTCGCTTATGACTGACCATCTCAAATCCGCCCCGGTTGCCTACCAGAATGAACCTTTCCTCAGCAGCCCGGACGGACGCATTCTCCGCATCCTGGCCGAATATCAGGAACCTCTGGCTCGTTTTCGCCGCGAGCAGATTCAGGACACGGTCGTCTTCTTCGGTTCAGCACGCTTTCAAGGGCAACAGGATGCCAGCAAAACTCTTGCCGCACTCAGGCAGGAGCACCTCGCAAGTCCGGTTGGGAAGTTCGAATCGGACCTGAAACTCGCCCAGGCTGCCGTGGAGATGGCCCGCTACTACGAGGACGCGCGGCGCCTGGCGCACATGCTGACGGAGTGGTCTATCCAGATTCCCGCCCGCCGCCGACGGTTCGTCGTGACCACCGGCGGAGGCCCCGGCATCATGGAAGCCGCCAACCTCGGAGCCCATGAAGCGGGAGGAAAAACCATCGGCCTCAACATCCAGCTTCCTTTTGAACAGAGTCCGAACCAGTACATCACTCCGGCTTTGAATTTTCAGTTCCACTATTTCTTCATGCGGAAATTCTGGTTTGCCTATCTAGCCAAGGCGCTGGTGATTTTTCCCGGCGGCTTTGGCACGATGGATGAACTTTTCGAAATTCTCACCCTCGCGCAGACCGACAAGCTGGCCAAGAAAATCCTGGTCGTCATTTACGGAAGCGAATACTGGAACCGCATTCTCAATTTCCAGGCATTCGTCGATTCCGGCACCATTTCTCCCGAGGACCTTAACCAGTTCAAAATCGTCGACAGCCCCGAAGACGCCTTCGAATACCTTCGCGACGGCCTAACGAAATATCACCTCGGCGGCACGCCGAAGAAACAGGGCGAAGTGCTGCCGGAAATCGCCAAAACGAGGCCGTAAACAAGATGCTGGGCGCGCCAGACAAGCCGCATGCCAAATATCCGCACGTTTACGCGATCATGAGGTTCGATTCGCACTTCAGCGG
>QIAK01000574.1:0-2968 GCA_003225515.1 Acidobacteriota bacterium
ATCGCGGCATGATTCTCCACACGATTGAGAGCCTTCCCGATTTCCCCACCGCCCGCGTATCCCATGGTACAAACCAATCCATAACGCCGCGGAATTTCATACGCGTCCGGTTGCAGCAGGTCAACGCCGCGCAGCCCGATTTTCGCAGCGTACTCGCTCAATTCTTCGAGAGGAATGTGAGGGTAACACCACTGACAGACGGACTGATGAACCCGTCCCTTGCGCATCGCAGCTGTCGGATCATTGCGCGCCGCGGTCGACGGAACCTGTAACGCCGCCAAACCAGCGACCGAAGACTTCAGCAGCGCCCGCCGCGTAACCTTCCGCATAGTGTCTTCTAAGAGCCGAAGGCAAAACTAAAACTGAAAGCAGGAAGCCAAGAGCCAAGAGCCAAAAGCTATCCTACTGCCGCCCTTCCTTCAACACCGTCTGGCAGTTGCTCGACGCGGTCAGCACTTCATTGAACGCCGTCTCTTTGCGCAGGTCCTTCAGCAGCGGATCATCCAGCAAGGCTCCGTAAGCGCAGTAATTCTGTTGCACCGCCGCCTTCAGCAGCCGCAATGCCGGTTCACTCTGCCCACAGGCCGCCATCAGCGCGCCCACGTGATACCACGCCTCGGCATCGGGTTCCATCATGACCGACGCTTCGTTCTCCCGCACAATCTTCGCCAGGTCCGGCGGTTTTTGCGCTGCCGTGCACGCCTCCATCAACTCACGGTGATACGACGGAGCCTTCCCCATGCTCTTCGCGCTGGCCCGCGCTTCCGCCACATTCCCTTCGGCTAGATACACGTATGGAGTCACCCATGCCGCCCATTCCGACCCGGCATCCAGATGCACAAAGTCCATCGCTCGCTCGGTCTTTCCCATCTCCAGGAACGACCAGGCGCAGGAACGAAATGCGTAATTCCCAG
This sequence comes from Acidobacteriota bacterium, assembly GCA_003225515.1. Lineage (GTDB taxonomy): Bacteria > Acidobacteriota > Terriglobia > Terriglobales > Acidobacteriaceae > Sulfotelmatobacter. The sequence continues at coordinate 915 of QIAK01000574.1, forward strand.
GATCGAGTTGCCGCGACTCATTGCATTCCTGTGGCGGAAGACGTAGCTGAGCGCGAAATGAGCGTCAGCACTCTGTGGACGGCGCTGCACCAGGCCGGTGGCCGCGTCGTATGCCCGCCCCAGTTCACCCCGTTCCACCCGCATTGCAATCAAATTACTAGCCGCCATCATGCGATTCGGATCGAGCGCTACGGCCCGTTCGTACGCCGCATTCGCCCGCTGAAACATCGCCTCGCCGCCTCCGCCGTATAACGAGTCGAAATAATATCTGAGCCCCAGCGCCTCCCAGGCCGGAGCGTAGTTAGGATCAATTCCCACCGCCCACTCCAGCATCTTGATGGCTTCCTTGTTCGGCGCGGGATCGTGCGGCACCGCTACGCTGCGCAGATAGAAATCGTATGCCTGCTGGTTCTTAGGCTGCGAGACCGCCGATTCTGTTGCACCTGCCGCGCCTCCAAGAATTGGCAGCAAGCCGTGTTGAACTTGCGTGACCAGCTGGTTCTGCAATCCGATCAAGTCGTCTGCCTTCGCGTTCACGGTGGTCTGCCAAAGCAGGCGGTCCGTCGGAACATCGATCGCCTCCAGCGTTACGCTCAGCTGATCTCCTTGTTTCATGAAATGGCCTTGCAGCAGGCGGCCCACGTGTAGTTCCTTACCAACCGTTTTCGGATCCACGTCGAGTGCCACATACTTCCGCGTCACCGACGAGGGCCGCACCTCCAGCGACCGTGAATACGTCAGCACGCTGGTTAGCTCATCCGCTAGAGCAAACCGCAGGTAGTCGACGTTAAAATCCCCATTCATGTTCTGCAAAGGAAGCACCGCGATCGCATTGCGTTGTTCTGCATTCGCTACTTCGCGATGCTTGTACCACCACGTTCCAACCGAGGCCAGCACTGTAACCAGCAGGGCCGCCATTCCCAGAAGCAAATAGGTCTGCACGCGCGAGTTCCTGCCGAAAGTTCGCGATGCCGCCCGCAGTATTGCGGTATTCGTCCCGCTCTTAATTTGGCCGGATTCATGCTCGCGCTTCAACAGCGCCAGGTCCGACCGCATGTCCGCCGCGCTCTGATAGCGATGGTTGCGGTCTTTCTCCATCGCCTTGCCGATGATCCCTTCCAGTTCGATGGGAACCTTCGGATTCAGGTCCTTCGGCGGCGTCGGTTTGGAGTGCAGCACCGCCTCCAGCGTGACAAGAGAGTTATTCCCCGTGAACGGCTTCTTGCCCGTGGACATCTCATAGAGCACCACGCCAAAAGAAAACAGATCGCTGCGAGCGTCGATAGTCTCGCTCCGCGCCTGCTCGGGGGACATATACACCGCGGTCCCCGGAATCACTCCCACCGCGGTGAGCGACAGGTCCGCTCCCTCGTCATCCGTATTGTGGACGAGCTTTGCCAGGCCGAAGTCGAGCACCTTCACCTGCCCGCTGGGAGTCATAAAGATGTTGGCCGGCTTGATGTCGCGATGCACGATGCCTTTTACGTGTGACGCTACCAGAGCGTCCGCGACCTGCACGCCCACATCGAGCACCTCATCCATTTTCATTGGGTGCCCGGCGATGTGCTGCTTCAAGCTCTCGCCTTCGAGCTTCTCCATGACGATGAAGGGGTGCCCGTTGTTATCCTCGATGCCGTGGATAGTGCAGATATTCGGATGGTTGAGTTGCGAGGCGGCCCTCGCTTCCCGCGTGAAACGCTCCAGCGACTTGGGGTCGTGGGCCAGATTTTCGGGAATAAACTTGAGCGCGACGTGCCGGCCGAGCTTCAGGTCCTCTCCCTCATAGACCACACCCATACCACCGCCCCCGAGTTTGCCAAGGATACGGTAATGGGATACCTGCTGGCCGATCATGAGAGCGCGTGACCTTGCTCGGCGGTAATGTTAGGCTCCCGGCCCAATCCGGTCAACTCCCTTATTTCCCGAGGCCTAGAGGGTGGGTCGCAACGGGTGAGGGAATTCCTACGGTTCGCCGAAGGTCTGTAATGACCGTAAGCGAAAGAATTATTCAATAGAGATAAACGCGGAAGGGCTCGGCACCGTTGGCGTGCCGC
>QIAK01000574.1:2981-5727 GCA_003225515.1 Acidobacteriota bacterium
TTTTAGAGCTACTGAAGGGCTTCCACGCAGAAATCCTCATCCGGGGGATCCCATTTGGTTCTCACCACCCACAATTCCCACTCTTGCCTCCCCATAGGTCCTTATGCTCAGATGCCCACCCGCCGGGAAGCGGTTTACCCGAATATGATGACGCTAAAGGATGAATCACTCGTAATCTGTTGAGAGGAGGCAGTTTTTTATGAACGGGTAGCCCCAAGTGAATCTGGATATTCTGGCTCTTCTAGTACCTCAAAACGGCATCTTGATATATTCCAGTGATGCTGAACCTGCTCGCTCCAAAGATAAAACACCGGCCGGCGCGGACTCTCGGCTGGGAACTGCAGCATTTGGGCGCGCTCGGCCTTTTTTTCGTAGCGATTCTCGACAGCTCTCCTATTCCAACTTTCGGTGTGCCCGACATTCTTATTGCTGTCCTGTCAGCCAGTCACCGCAATGCATGGTACGAATACGCCGCCACTGCAACACTCGGATCGCTGATCGGCGCCTACTTTACATATCGAGTCGCACGCAAGGCCGGATCAGCTTATCTCGACAGCAAATTCAAGAAAAGTAAAGTATCGAAGTTTTTGAACATCTTCAGGAAATGGGGCACCGGAACTCTGGTGGCTTCCACGATTATTCCTTTCCCCACTCCAACCAGCATGTTTTTTGCGGCCGCGGGGGCTTCTAACTATCCGCTGCCAAAATTTCTCATCATCGTTGGCCTCTGCCGTGCTGCCCGCTATTCTGGCATCGCTCTGTTTTCAAGCAAGTACGGCCGCGGATTTATCCGCGTGCTGCGCCATCCCCTGCAACATTGGGGCTGGCTGGTGTTTTCCATTGCGATGATAGCAATTTTGATTACGGCCGGAATTCTGATCAGTCGCCGTCTGAATGAGTTAAACCCAGAACGAAGCGCCTCTGGATCAGAAGAAATTAGCGCCTCAGGATAGAAATAAATGAATGTCATCCTGAGCGCAGCCGCTTTTCAGGCGGAGCGAAGGATCTCAGGCGAGGAGAAATGGGTGTTGAAGCTCCGCGCAACATCACTCCACGCGACGTGTACCCAGACAGCTATCCCAGATAAAGTCCCGCCGATGCCCCCACCCACTCCATACTCTTGTTGTGATCCACGCCCATCATCATGCCGCGTCCCATGCGGATGATGGTCAGCACCGGCGTTAATTCCTCAAGCCACACGTACATCACCCTAACCTCGGCTTTGGTCCCGCCGAACGGAGTGGCAATGATCGGCTCAAATTGCATGCGCTCCTGCAGAATGTATTTACAACGCTTGTCCGCTGGTATCGCAGCGATATCTTCTTTCTTCGGGGCGATCACCACGCCCAGCCCTGCAAACGAATACAGTGGCTTCAAAGCATAGTTGTCGAGGTCCGAAGGAATCTCTTCCACCCGGTCCAGAAACCATGTTTTCGGCACCGAAGCATGCTTCAGGTAGGGAATCGAAAACTTGCTGATCCGGAAATACCAGTTGGGATGCCCCGCCCATTCCACGTCGAGATCATCGCGCCAATCAAAAGCGAGTTTGATGTTTTTGCGCTCGAGTTCATCGACGATCGCCCGGTTATAAATTCGCCGGATCGGCACCCGCTTCCCGTCGCGCTCATAATAAAGATGCGATCCTTCTTTTTTGACGTCGAGAATATCTACCGCCCGCACGCCCAGCATCTTCTCGGTCAAAAGAAAATCCGGCAGAGTCTTCTGATGTGCCGGGAGAAAGTGGACCGGTTGAGCGCCAAGGTGATCGCGATGGTCCGCAACAATCGCGCGCCGCAAAAGTTCACGATAAGAAGACGTCTCCAGCCCGCTCAAAAAATACTTCAGGCTTCCCGCTTCCGGCGCTCGGCTCCCGGAAGCCGAAAGCCGGAAGCCGGAAGCCGCATCCAACCCGTAAGCCTCCACATAAGCCTCCGCCAACGGTCCCTGGTACGCATAAAGAGAAGGGAAGGCCTGTAATTCGACTAACTTTGGCTGCAACTCGCCTGATGCATCGCGCACCAACCCAAAGTCCACCTGCACAAACATCGGGTGCCCCGGCTCATTGGGAACCTTAAACTCCGCCGGCACCGCCAAATCCGACTTCGCCAAATAAGCAGGACTATCAACGAGTTGCCGAATCAACTCCGCCCCATCGCGAGCCATCCGATCGATGAGTTCTTTCGGAAAAAAGCAAGGCGTCTCCGACAACCGAAACCGCACATGCGTCCCACACACCAAATCCAATCGCCGCAAGAACGCCTGATATTTCTCGGGAGTAAACGCATCATTAAACTGTTTTCGTAAGAAAGGAATCATGTAAAAGTCCAGGCGATGAGCGAATCATTCTAACGCCCTGTCATCCTGAGCGCAGCAAAAACGCCCACAAAGTGGGCGTTTTTGCGAAGTCGAAGGATCCCTACCGTTGTCACAAACCCGGTGCCCGGAATCCGAGAGCCGGAAGCCGCCCCCTACGCCTCCACCAAAAACTTCCCCTCACGCATAATCTGCTCGTCATCGACCCAGATATTAAATTTCCGGCCCACTACATCAATATGAGTCGTCGAATCCCATTCCGCGCCGGTATGAGCTCCGTAGGGATTGCCAAACGCAATATGCACGCCAGGATATTTTTCATCCTGCAAGATCTGCCCAATCACTTCTTTCAGATCGATGTTCGTTCCAATGGCAAACTCGCCTACGCGATCGCTGTTCCCGTCGGTGTGCGTGTATTTCCAGAAATCGTTCT
>QIAK01000575.1 GCA_003225515.1 Acidobacteriota bacterium
GGGAACAAAGCCCTGGGATTTCGCGACCTCAGTAAGAGGCTCGAAGTACTGTGCGGCTTCGGTGAGTCCGGGATAAGACGATGCGGCCTCGGCGGCGATAAGGATGGACGAGTTCACATCCTCGGAGCGCGCTACCGGGGGCCGAGAGAAAGCGGCCAGCAGAACTTTGGCTCCGGTGCTGGGCGCGGGAGATGGCGTCGCTTCTGTCTTTTCCTGTTGTGCTCCGGCTTCTTCTCGTGTGCCCTCTTCGCGATCATTCATTTCTTCGGTGCGAAGAACCCATCCCTCGGGAATTTTGCAGGTCAGTGCCAAAGATTTGTTGTGGTACAGGCCACTGATGATGGCACCATTGTCGAGGGCGGAGCCGGCAGCAGGCCGTTTCACTGGCTTTTCGGATTTCGAAGAAGAGGTGCCTGAGGTCGGACTTTGCGCGGTGGCGATCGGCGTTAGCAATAGAGCAGCCGCTAGAATCAGGCCGCGATCGATCAGTCTGCACGACAGCATATTGCAATCTTACTGGATGGGGCGATGAGAAAAAGCCCAAGTTCGCGCAGAGGACGCGATCTGCCCATGACGGGCTGCGTGCAATGGGCGCAGCGGCGCGCTTCGATGGGAATCTCGCTCAGGCATTCGGGGCATTTCTTGGTCGTCGGATCGGGCGGCTTCTCGCCACGATGCATGCGGGCGATCAGCGCGTTAATGGGAAGGACGACGAAAAAGTAAACCGCCGCCGCGATCAGGATAAAGGAGATGCAAGCATTGATGAAGTTATCGAGTGGAAATGCGACGCCGCGTATCGTGAACTGCAGGGTCGAGAACTTCTCTCCGCCGCCGGTAGCCAGCTTGATCAGCGGATTCAGGAAAGCCGAAGTGAGCCCGCCAACCACGCCGGCAAAGGCTGCGCCGATGACCACGCCGACGGCCATATCCACGACGTTGCCGCGCAGGATGAACTTCTTGAATCCGTCTAACATGGCAAGTGCCCCTTTCACGATTCTGTGTTGGCAAATGTAAGGCAGGGGCCGAGCGAGGTCAAGTGGCGCGGAGACGGGATCACGCGAGGCAGCGGTAGAACGGGAGATCGCTCGCTATGCCGGACGAACAGCTCCGCTCGGGATGACGGCGCAGACAGTCGGTTACTTATTTGCTCAGATCCGCATCGGCATGACGATGTAGCGGTATTTGAAGTCGTCCTTGGCGTCGTCGGGGCGCATCTGGCCGGCGGACTGGCCGTCCTTGAACTCAAGCTTCACCTCACCGCCGTTCGAGACCTTCAGGAAATCGAGCAGGTACTGCGAGTTGAAGCCGATGGCGATGGGGTCGGAATCGTACGTGGTCTCGATGGAGTCTTCCGACTCGCCGGTCTCAGTGGAAGACGACGAAACCTTGATCTCGTTCTTCTCGAGCTTCATGCGGATGTTTAGTTCGTCGGAGTTCAAGGGAACGATCTTGCTGTTGTCTTTCGGCAGCACGGCTTCGAAGTTGGGAAATTGTCCGGTGAGCTGGCGCGAGGTCAGCAGCCGCGAACCTATGCGGAAGAATAAAGTCGAATCGTCTTTCGCAAACTCGATGGTCTCCGCGTCGGTGGAATCGAGGAGAGACTTCAGCTCGTCCATCGCTTTCTTCGGAACAAGGGTTTTCAGTTCACCCGAGACGCCTTCAAATTTTTCACCAGGGCGTTCACAGTGAGCCAGGCGATGTCCATCGGTAGCAACCATGGTAATGGACTCGGGCTTCAGTAGCATCAGGGCGCCGTTCAGCGTGTAGCGCGATTCTTCATTGGAGATCGCGAAACCGGTGCGGGCGATGAGCCCGCGCAAGACCTGGGCTGGAATCGTGACTGCACCAGGAAATATGGGAAGGCTGGGGAAATTAGACTTAGCCATCCCGACCATTTTCGTGTTGGAACGTCCGCAGCGAATACTGACCCAATGATTTTCGAGTAGCTTGATGGTGATGTCAGCATCGGGCAAGAGCTTCACATAATCATGAAGTTTGCGGGCGGGGATAGTACAGGAGCCTTCCTTTTTAACTTTGGCGTTGCATGAAGTGCGCAGGCTCAAGTCCAGGTCAGTGGCGGTGAGAGATAGACGATCGCCAGCGGCGTCAAACAAATAATTCGAAAGGATTGGAATCGTAGTCTTGCGCTCGACTACACCTTGCGTAGCGGTTAATTCGCGCAATAACTCGAACTTGCTGACTGTAATTTCCATTGTGCCCGCGGCAACTGCGGCTTCCACCGGCATAAATCTGTCTCCCCCTCGTACGCAGCGAGTCTAGTACGCGACTTACGCATCGCAAACACGCGATTGTTCGCGCGGCTCGCCCAGTTCCCTCGTCGGGCAAGGTGCGCCCTTCTCAGGATGACATTTTTTCTGGGCCTACTTCTGGTACTACCTTATATCAAATGCAAAACCTATAAAACCAGCAGTAGCAGTAGGGCCCTCGCAGAAGTGGAAAACCGGGGCAACTCGCCTGTTGTCACCGGGTTCCCGCCGAACCCATGTGTTAGAAATCGGTCCCAAACTCTGCGGAGTCCCCAGTGTAACTTGGCCCGGGCTCCAATTTCTTTCCTGCCTTGCACAACTTCCACACCGCATTCACAGCCACGATGAAGGAAGACTGGAGTGGTCCGTGGAAAAATCACTCAAACGCGCCATTCATCCGCCTAATTGCTCGGTCAGTTTATTGACCAACCTGTTTAAATCTTTGTCGGTCTTGCGGAGTTCCTCAATCTTCTCGACCGAGTGAAGAACCGTGGTGTGATGCTTGCCCCCGAACTGGCGGCCGATTTCCGGCAGCGAAGCTTCGGTGAGATGTTTGGCCAGGTACATAGCGATCTGGCGCGGGTAAACGATCGCACGCGAATTATTCTTAGCCTTGATTTCGATGAGGCGCAGACCGAATTGCTCGGCGACCATCTTTTGGATCGACTCGATGGTGACCTTGCGGGCCTGCGAGTCGATGAAATTCTTGAGCACTTGCTGCGCGTAGGGAAGTGTGATCTCCGCGCCGATCAGGGACGAGTGCGCGACCAGGCGGATGAGCGCGCCTTCGAGCTCGCGAACATTCGATCGAATATTCGAGGCGACGTAGAGCGCGACGTCAGTCGGCAGCGTTACCTTCTCCTGCTCGGCCTTCTTCTGCAGAATGGCGACTTTGGTTTCAAGGTCGGGTGGCTGAATGTCCGCAATCAAACCCCACTCGAAGCGGCTGCGAAGGCGGTCCTCGATCTCCGCGAGCTCTTTGGGAGAGCGGTCGCTGGCGATAACGATCTGCTTCATCGACTCGTGCAGGGCGTTGAAGGTGTGAAAGAACTCCTCCTGGGTGCGCTCTTTACCGGTTAGGAACTGGATGTCATCGATGAGCAGGACATCAACATTGCGGAACTTGTCCCGAAAGCTGGTCATCTTGTCGTAGCGCAGCGAGTTGATCATGTCATTGGTGAACTTCTCGCTGGATACGTAGCAGATGGCGGCTTGCGGGCTGCGGCGCTTGATTTCGTGTCCGATGGCCTGCATGAGATGGGTCTTGCCCATGCCGACCCCGCCATACAGAAACAACGGGTTATAAGCCTTGGAAGGGCGTTCAGCGACGGCCATACAGGCAGCATGCGCAAACTGGTTGCCGCTGCCGATGACGAAGGCGTCGAATGTGTAGCGCGGATTCAGTTGCGCCGCGCCATCCCAGTCGAAGCGAGACTGCGATGGAGAGGAGCTTGCGGCGGTAAGACCTCCATCATGACGGACGGGAGTTGAAGCGGGATCATCCTCAGGCGTGACGAATTTCACGTCGTTGAAGCCCAGGCCGAGAACGTCGATGGCCTCCTGAATCAGGTCCGCATATTTGTCTCCGGCGTGACGGAACTCGACGGTCTAGCGTGTGGGCTTAAGCCAGGTGTCATAGGAATGGCGGTTTATTTTCTTTTCCAGCGCATCCAGGATGCGCGCCCACGGATTGGGGGAGAGAGTTGTGCTGGGAACTGACATATATGAAATATTCACCGCGGCACCCCGGCGGCTGGTAGGGAGCGCCTGTTCAAAACTGCCGTTTTACGAAAGTAGCTGGAACCACCAATGTTACTGCGGAAAGCGCCTGAATGACAGTGCGCGGCTGACCAAAATAAAAAGAAAATTCAAAAGCAGGATCAGACGGGCATACTAGCACAAATTTTTTTGTTGTGTGGAAAACTTCGGCTGGAATTTTTCCGCGAATGATTATTCAGAACCCGAATGCATGGTGCTGTCAAGTGCCGCGATGGTAACTGCCGCAGAGACGGT
>QIAK01000186.1:0-5511 GCA_003225515.1 Acidobacteriota bacterium
CGGGAAGAATACCGATGGCTCGGTTCTTGCCAAGTTCTTTGGCCTGATGGAGTCCGCGATCGGCCAGCGTTAAAACTTCCTCGTAGCTGATGGCCCGCGGATTGTCGAGAAACCATGGAAACGCGGCCCATCCCACGGAGCAGGTACGGTAAATTGTTTCGCGCGTTCCGCCGAGAGCGATCGGCGTATCAGCGACAGCGGCCAGAACGCGCTGCGCCAGCAGTTCAGCTTCGGCGCGATCGGTATAGCGCGATACGATTAGGAATTCCTCTCCTCCCCAGCGCACCAGCACATCGGAGTGTCGAATCGATGAACTGAGCCGGCGTGCCATCTCGACCAGAACTTTATCGCCGACGTCGTGCCCGTAACGGTCATTCACATCCTTGAAATCGTCGGCATCGATCAGATAGAAGACCAGGTCGCGGGTACGCAGGTCGTGGCCGTCGGAATGGGCGCGAAGTGTATGGCTCACATCCGATTCGATGGTGGCCGAGAAGAAGCGGCGATTGCGTAATCCAGTCAGGGGATCGGTGAGCGAAGCTTCTTCAAGAATGACGTTGGTGCGCCGCAGTTCGCGGTTCAGGAGGCGATGCTGAATGAACAGAAGAAACGCCATCAGGAATACTGTTGCCAGCGTCACCAGCACGCGGAAGCGCGAAGCCTGGGGGGGCAGGCGCGGATCCAGCAAAGCGAAAAGGGCAATGATGGGCAGCGAAAGCACTGCCATCATGGCCAGGCTCGCCATCCATGAACTGTAAGTGCCATCGGCTGCGCCCTCGGATGCCGGCGCAAGCTCACGTCCCGAAAGGGCGACCGCAATAAAAAATACAAACGACAGACAATACGGGACGTCATACCAGCTGCCGGTGAAATAAATGCCTTTTTCGAGAGCGCGATTCAAAGCGTAGAAAACGACTCCGTTGAAAACGACGGCGCCACAGAAGAGTGCATAGAAGCGCTTCCACCGCCCTGAGCTTTCACGCCAGAACAGAAGCAGGACACCAGTCAATAGAACAGTTTCCGCGCCGGACAGCAGATCGAAGTTTCGACTATAGGTGGCCGCGTTTGGCGAGGGATATTGCCAGCACACCACGAACGCAACGTAGATATAAAGCCACCAGAGAAGCAGAAGCAGGAAATCCAGCAGACCGAGCCGCGCATTGGACGCCGAGGTTTGCCGGTGGGGGCGCAGCAGCAACCCGGCGATCATGGGTGCACCGGCTAGAAACAGCAAGGCATCCGCGGGATACATCGAGGGAACTTTTTGCTGCAAGATCAGATCGAAAGTGATCCATACCAGTTGATCGCCAAACCATAGAGCCCAACCGGCGGCCTGGAGCATCCAGAACAAGCGCATGCGGCCTTTGCTGGCAAAACCCTGAAGAGCAAAAGCGACGAAGGCGAGAAGCATCAGCAACGCGCCCGCAATGTCGCTGACCGCGGCCAGAGCGAGGCCGCGAGGCAGCAACCCGCAAGCTACTACTAACACCGCCGTGAGCAGCCCGGCAGCAGCAAGAATGGATTTAGTTGGGTTTCGGCCTTGCAACGCGTCCTGCCTTCGCGACCGGACTTAGCCCCTGGCTCCAGTGGAATACGCGGCCCGGTACGTTTGGCCGTCGATTTCGCTGCGCAGATCCTGCCAGATTTTGTCCGGCATATCCAAGAATACTTTCACGATCTCGGGATCGAACTGCCGTCCTGACCATTTCAGAATTTCCGCTCTTGCGGCCTGCAGAGTCTGTGCCGGACGGTAAATGCGATCCGATGTAATCGCGTCCAACGTATCGGCGACCGAGAAGATGCGCGCGCCCAGTGGAATCTGTTCGCCCTTGAGACCTCGGGGATAACCCGTGCCGTCAAAACGCTCCTGATGCGAATACACGATCTCGGCGGCTTCGGAAAGAAACGGAATTTTTTTGACGATCTGATAGCCGTGATAAGCATGCTCTTTCATGATCGCCATTTCGTCATGTTCAAGTTTGCCCGGCTTATTCAATATCTTGTCAGGGATTGCGATCTTCCCGATGTCGTGCAGGAAAGCTCCGCGGGCGATCACGGTAATCTGCTCCCGCGGAAGACCCAGCGCCTGAGCAATGGCAATGGTAAAGAGAGTGACCCGCCGCGAGTGCCCTTCGGTCTCGCGGTCTTTCAAATCCAGCGCGTCGCCCAGAGTTTCGAGGGTGATGTCATAGGAGCGCTCCAGATTGGTCATCGCCGCCTGCAGTTGATCGGTGCGAGCTTTAACCAGCGACTCCAGATTGGTCTGGTAGATGCGGTTCTCGACCTTGAGGCGACGATTCTCGAGGGCGCGGCTCACCGTGTTCAGGAGTTGCTCGCGCTCGAACGGCTTCAGCAGGTAGTCATAGGCTCCGTTGCGGATGGCGGCCAGCGCGACCGAAATGTCGTGCACGGCGGTAACCATCACGACCGGCATGTCCGGATATCTTTCCTTGGTCCGTTCCAGCAGGCCAATGCCGTCCAGATCGGCCATCATCAGGTCCGAGAGCATCAACTCGAACTCTTCGCCTGAGGTGAGAACCGCCAGCGCCTCCATACCGGAACCCGCTTGTTTGCAGGCGTATCCGGCAGTATGGAGCATGGAGGCTACGATTTCACGGATTGGTTCTTCGTCGTCGACAACAAGAATGCGGTCTGGCATGGGACTGAACGAAAGTCTATCGGCGATTGTAACTCACAGGCGAGATATCGAAAGTAATCAGTCAGGTCCGGAAACCCGATGGAGAAACAGCGGGGACATGGTATTCAAAAGGAAGGAAGACGTACGTCCGCACGCGATGAACGCATCCCTCTGGTCGATCTGGAATTCGGTGGCGAGGCTTGGCCTGGCCAAACTTACAGGGGCAGAGTTGACTCTGCTGATCCTGTTGGGCGCATCTCTGCTCGCGCTGCGCGCCTTCCGTGAGAACTACTTCAAACTGTGGGTTTTGGGCTGGACTGCCTTCGTAGCCTCGCGTTTGGCCGAACATTGCTTCGCATCGAAAATTCCAGCACCTTTTGATCTGGTGACGGTGCAGGCGACGTTCATGCTGGCCGTAGGATTGCTGGCGGCAGCCGTCCTGGTCTACACCCATAGCCGCGACCTGCTGCTGCCCCTGACGGTTATTACTCCTATTCTGGTGGGATTTGCGGGGGCTCGAATCCTGTTGTGGCCCGATTCCCTGCCCTTACGAATGGCTCTGGAAGTTGGCTACCGGGTCGTGCTTTTGACGGCTGCGATCGCCATGCTTCGTGCGCGCCGCGGGCGGTGGGAGCCGGCAGCATGGCTGGTTGCCATTTGTTTTCCATTGCTGCATATTTCCTGGTCGCCTTTTACCGATCGCGTTCCTTACGCGGCATTTCTGGCCGGCGAAATTACGCTCGGCATGAGCATGCTGCTGGTGGTATTGGACGAGGCCCGCACGCGCAACCGCAGATTGCAGGCAGTGCAGGCCATTACCACGAGCATCGCCAGCGCGCAGCAGTATGGGAGCGTGGTGCAATCGGCGGTTGAGGAATTACAACGTGTGACGCGGGTCAGGGCAACCTGGTTCCGGCTGCTCGAAGGTGGACACCTGGTGGCGACGCATGCAGCGGGACTTTCTTCTGACTTCCTGCGCGATGCAGGTTTTGCCCAGGTCAATGACGATATTTCGAAATTGTTGAACCAGCCCAGTCCTCAGGTCACCACCTGGAATGCCGCGGGACCGGAACCCAAGGAATGTCTGGAGACCGAGAAGATTCGGCAGTTAGTGATGATCCCGGTTGCGGGCAACAAGTCTGCCATTGGATTACTGCTGCTCGGCAATTCAATGACGCGGCACTGGACTCCGGAAGAACTGGCATTCTTACAGGCGTGCGCGAAGCAACTGGCGGTCGCGATTGAAAATTTCCGGCTGCTCGAGCAGGTGTTGCGCTCGCAGCGGCAGTGGATCAATACGTTCGATTCGATCCACGACATCATCCTGGCGCATGACGCCGACTTCCGCATCATCAAGGCGAACCAGGTTCTGCTCGAACAACTCGGACAGGCCGCCGCAGATGTGGTTGGTAGTTCCTGCGATTCGGCATTGCCGCACAAATTCGGCGAGTGGACTGGCTGCCCATATTGCGCCATGGGTGTGGACGAAGAGTTTACCGAAGGCGCCGACCGTTGCTTTGGCGGCTTCTCGGTGGTTTCAACTTCTTCCTATACCGAGCAAGGCAGCCCGCAAAAAGGCACGATTCACGTGGTGCGCGACATTACCGACCGGCGCTCCGCGGAAGAAAAATACCGGTTGCTGTTCGAGCAAGTGCAAGAGGGGGTTTACGTCTCGAATCCGAGCGGCGTAATCATCGATTGCAATGATGCCTTTGTGCATATGCTGGGCTACAGCAAGCGCGAAGAATTGCTGGTGCTCAATCTGAATACGGAAATCTGCGTTGATCCCAAACAGCGCGAGGCGTTCCGGCAGGAGATCGAGACCAACAATTACGTGCGCAATTTTGACGCGAGCCTGCGGCGCAAGGACGGCACGCTTCTGCTGGCAGCCGAGAGCAGCTTCGCCACTCGCGATTCAGCCGGAAACATTCAACGCTATCAGGGATTCATTCTGGACATGACCGAGAAGCGGCGCGCCGAAGATGAGATGCGGCGCCGCAATCGTGAATTGAACGCTCTGAACGCCATGGCCGTGGTCGCGGCACAGTCGTTCGATCTGGACGAGATTTTGAACCTGACGCTGCGCCAGGTGGTCACGTTGTTTGGGGCCGAAAGCGGCACGGTCTACTTATCCGATACCGACACCACCACGTATCGGCGGCGCGCCGCATGGGGCCCGCGCAGCCGCGACAAGATGCGCACCGCCGAAGTTTGCTTCACCGAAGGCTTTGGCGACCTGGTGATGCGCTCGCGCGCCGAAGTGGTCACGGCGGAATATCTGCCTCACCTGCCGCCCAGGGCTGCGGACTTCTTGAAATCTGACGTCGACCGTTCCTGGATCTGGGTGCTGTTCTGGGGCAAGGATGCGCCGGTCGGCATCATGGGCCTGTGCAGCCAGTTGGGATACGAATATTCCAGCAACGACGAAAATCTGCTGGTGGCGATCAGCCGGCAACTGGCCACCACCATCGAAAAAGTTCGCCTCTATGAAGAAACCTGCCGCGCCTACGAAGATCTGCGCAAAACGCAGGAACAACTGCTGCAGAGCGAAAAGATGTCGGCCGTAGGACAGCTGATTGCTGGAGTCGCGCACGAACTCAATAACCCGCTGACGGCAATTCTCGGTTATGCGCAACTTCTTGAGACGGAAGGACTGAACACGCGCGCCCAGGATTATGTCAGCAAGTTGTTCAAGCAGGCGCAGCGCACCCATCGTGTGGTGCAGAATCTTCTGTCATTCGCGCGGCAACGCAAGCCGCAGCGGGACGAGGTCGATCTCCGCAAAGTTCTCGAAGAGACTCTGGCGCTGCGCGACTACGACCTGAAGATCAACAACATTAAGGTCGAGCGCGAGATGCCTTCCGAAGCTGCGA
>QIAK01000186.1:5579-12808 GCA_003225515.1 Acidobacteriota bacterium
ACGCCATTCTTGAGACCGGACGCACGGGAAAGCTCAAAATTCGTATTTCCATTTCCGGTGGACACGTCTGCACGCAATTTACCGACGACGGCGCCGGCATCAAAGATGCTAAACGTATTTTCGATCCCTTCTACACCACAAAGAGCGTGGGTAAAGGCACCGGCCTCGGACTCAGCATCTGCTATGGCATCGTAAAAGAACATGGGGGCGACATCACCGCGAACAACGCTCCCGAGGGCGGAGCGACCATCGAAGTGAGGTTGCCGGCATCGGCCTCGGCCAACATTGAGCCGGAGGTGGTCAAGCCCGCGCCGCGACAGCATGAGGGCGCAATCCACGGCCGCGTGCTGCTGGTGGAGGAAGAGGAAGCCGTCCTCGAATTCGAACGCGACGTACTCGCCGGCGCAGGCGCCGACGTAGTCACAGCCAAGACCAGCCAGGACGTGAAGACTCGCCTGCTCTCAGAACATTTTGACGCCATCATCATGAACGGCAGGATGCCGGGACAGTGGAACGCCAAAGAGAGCTATCAGTGGCTGAAAGAGAATTGTGAGGGAATGAACGCTCATCTCCTGTTCACGTTCTCCAATACTCCGAGTGACGAGCGTGGGTTCCTGCAGGAGAATAATGTGCCGTTCCTGGTGAAACCGTTTGAAGTTGCGGAACTTATTGCCCAGGCCCGCCGCCTGCTGCCCAAGGCGCAAGCCGCGGGGGCGGACTAGAATCCCTCTCTGAGAATCATAGTTGGGGGCTATTAGTCTGCCACCTGTCGGGTAGGTCGCACACCTCAAGCCGTTCGGTAAACTCCACCGTGTTCGGTTTTCGTAACAAGGAATTAAAATACCACTCCGCGTTCCTGTAAATTGCGATAAAATTCCGCCGCATGGACCCTTCTTCGGCAGCTTTTGCCACCCGTCGCCGTGGGTAAGCGCCACATGTACCAGAAGATCTTGCGTCTGACGATGAACCTGTCACGCCTGCGGGAGGTGGCTGTCTGTTACCGGGAGACTCGCCAATGGAAAGCCGTTACATTTGCATATCTGGGTCTTAGAAAGCTGCGCTTTCCCTACATTCTTCATCTGAGGAGTGGGCAAACCCTGGCTATCGAGGAAGTAACCGACATCGTCATTTTCTGGCTGGTGTTCGTACGCAGGCACTACCCCGTGAATGCGTCGGATCGGGTCATCGTCGACATCGGGGCTAACATCGGGCTCTTCACAATCTATGCGGCCCGAGAGGCGAAAAGCAGCCAAATCCTGGCGGTGGAACCCTTTCCTGACAGCTGCCAACGCCTTCGCAACCACGTTCACGAGAACCGACTGTTGGATCGGGTCGTCGTGGTCAACTGTGCTATAGCAGCGGAGCGGGGTGGGGGCGAAATGGATGCCGCAAACGGCATACCAAGTCAGTATCGCAGGATTGACAACGCAGCTACTGCAACCTTGAACACGAAGCACAGAGGAGTTGCCGCGCTGGAAAATATACCCGGAGTCGTGGTGGAACAGAAGACGCTCTCCGACATTCTCGATCACGTCGACGGTGACGTTGATCTGGTAAAGATGAATATTCACGGCAGCGAGTATTCCGTCCTCATGAATTCGGCTAGCGTGCTCCGGCGAGTACACCGTATTGCAGTTCAGTATCACGAGTTCCCTGCGGCAGCTAACCTGGGCAAGGCTCAGCTTTTTTCATATTTGGAGAAAGCCGGATTACGCGTCGTCGTTGATCGAGATACCCACAGGGGAGCTGGGCTTGCCGTCCTGGCGAATTCGTCAGCGATTTGAGGTAGACGCGTCCGTCACGGCGCTATTAATGTTTAATCCCTGACGTGAAGATTCGCCTGCTCTCAGAACATTTTGACGCCATCATCATGAACGGCAAAATGCGCCAAAGAATCTCACCAGTGGCTCAAAGAAAATTGCCCCGGCATGGAGAGCCACCTCCTGTTCACCTTCTCCACCGGCCCCAGCGAAGAGCGCGCCTTCCTGCAGGAAAATAATGTCCCCTATCTCGTATCTCGTAAAACCCTTCGAAGTCGCGGAACTCATCACCCAAGCTCGGAAGCTGCTGCAAAAGGCTCACGCCGCCGCAGCGGGCAGGGACTAGAAGATCCCAAGATTGTCGCTCTTTTTTGAGGAAATCGACTCCTCTCTCTGACTCCCAAGGATCGGTTTTGAGAGATCGCCTGATTTCGCCGTTTGAGGATTAGAATGTTTCCAGCCTATGAGAAGCGCATCACTTTTTGTTCTACTCGTGGCAATCCTCTCCTACGCTGATTCGTCTCCTATCGCGAGGCGTGACGCGGCACTCAAAGGAATCAACGCCTGCATGCAACGCAAAGAGGCATCCAGCCGCGAGTGTAAGAAAATTAACACGAACGTCCAGACGGTGGTTGATGCCTACAAGCAAGGCGACAAGACTGTCTTGCCGATTCTCTTCAAATTCCCCTACCTGACCGACTTTTATGGAGACGCCCTGCTTGCCGATCCGGATGGCTTTCTAGCCGAGGTGAGTCGTTTGCCAGAAAAGGATCAAGGAGCAGTTGTTGATGGTCTCGCGGGAAGGATGTTCGGAATCCGCACCAAAGAGCGATTCGAGGCAATCCGGGCTCTCCTGAGAGAGATTCCAGATTCACACTCGACCAAAACAATCTCACAAGTGTGTTCAAGAGCCGTTGAACAAAAGAACGNNGAGCTGCCGACTTTGAGCTGCGATGGTATTCAGCCGAGATGTACGCGCTCGGTGAAAGGCCGCTATGGCCCCCCTCCACCGAGCATGAAACGATCTACCGCCTCACCTACCTGCCCGCGTTTTCAGGTCCTACTGTCGTTACTTTGACAGTACCTCCCGCCGCCGAAGCGCGGATCGCGATCAAAACCATTGCTGGAGACCGCGAGGTCACAAAGCTTGACGACACCTCGACCGTTTCTCGGGATCAACTGGTCCGATTCTCCAGCCTGCTGGATCTGGCGCATTTCTGGGAGTCGCCTCCGGAATTGCCAAGTCACGGGCGTGATGGAGCTGAGTGGATAATAGAAGGCGTGGAAGATGGCAATTACCGTGCCGTCGTCCGCTGGTGTCCAGGCGTCGAACACCAGATAGCTGATGAGGTTCGGTTTGGGGACGCTGGGCGTCTTCTATTTGTCCTTGCCGGGCACAAGCACAGTGGCAGTTGCTGACTCTGACGATGATCAACTGGCGAAGAATCGCGATTACGCTCATTCGATAATTCTGCCACCGAGTCCAGAGCACGCTTACTGTGCGGAGTCGGCTCGGATTCGACGATTGATAGCCGTTTCTTTTGCTATCTTCCTGTCGACAAAGATTTCCTCCTTGGGGTCATTGAGCCTGAGTCGAGCCTCCCCTTGCCCGGAGGAGGTCCATCCCGATCAAGTCGCCGGGGTTGATGGCGACAGAAGCCTGAATTTCAAGGAGTAGAAATGTGGGCCAACGTTGAGTATCGGATTCTTAAGAGGATTAGCCCCGGGAACCCGGATTGTTGTAGCGGAAGCGTTTACGAAGGCAAGTCGAAACTCGCCGTCCTGTTGGGGGAAAAATTACTCGCGAAGATCCGCGGGAAAACCGTTATCGACTTCGGCTGCGGCGAAGGGGCCGAGGCCATCGAAATGGCTCAAAGGGGAGCCGAGCGCGTTGTCGGCCTCGATATTCGCGAAGATCTTCTGCAAAGAGCGAGACAGAAGGCGGTCAGTGCGGGCGTGCAAAATGTTTGCCTGTTTGCATCTGCAACGCTGGAACCAGCAGACATTATCGTTTCAATTGACTGCTTCGAGCACTTTGCGGAACCGGCTGGAGTTTTGCGCACGATGGGCGCGCTCCTCCAATCAAACGGAGAGGTGATCGTCAGCTTTGGGCCGACATGGTATCACCCTTTGGGTGGGCATCTGTTCTCGGTTTTCCCTTGGGCGCATTTAATGTTCAGTGAGGAAGCGCTCATCCGCTGGAGGTCCACCTTTAAGTCGGATGGGGCAACACGATTCAGTGAAGTGGCGGGCGGCCTGAACCAGATGACAATAAAGAAGTTTGAGAATGTTATCGACGGCAGTCCCTTAAAACTCGCCAGCATGGAACTGGTACCGATCAGGAAGCTTCGACTTTTTCACGGTCGCTTGACGCGCGAATTCACAACAGCGATTGTGCGCTGCAACCTGGTCAAACGGGAGTCTACGACGCCAGGGATCACGGAACCTTGAGAATATGTCCCTCGATGGGGAGACTAGAGCGTAGGAGCACTCTCCTATGTTAAGTACATAATCATTCCGAATTGCGTTTAGTGTCACGAGTTTGCAGCGGCGGCTAGATCGGCAAAGTTCAACTTTTTTCGCATTTCAAGGTCCCCCGAAACGCACAACCATCCACACCCTTCCTCTATCCCCTTTGCGGTAGACTAAATCTACCGACCCAATGTCCCAATTCGTCCACCTGCACCTGCACACGGACTACTCCCTGCTCGATGGCGCTTGTGACGTCGAGAAACTCTGCCAGCGTGTGAAAGAGATGGGGATGCCGGCCGTGGCCATGACCGACCACGGCAACATCTTTGGCGCAGTCCACTTCGTCAACGCGGCTAAGAATGCGGGCGTGAAGCCCATCGTCGGCTGCGAACTCTACATCTGCAAGAAAGACGACCACCGCGCCGCGCCCGAAGGCGACACCTACAACCATCTGCTGGTGCTCGCCGAAAACGAAGAAGGCTACCGTAATCTCGTCAAGATCACATCCGAAGCTTCGCTGCATGGCTTTTATTACAAGCCGCGCGTGAGCAAGAAGTTTCTCGCGGAGCATTGCCGCGGCCTGATCGGCCTATCCGGATGCCTGAAAGGCGAAGTCGCGGAACGCCTGATGGAGAACAATTACGACGCCGCGCGCGCGGCCGCCGGAACGTTCACCGACATTTTCGGTAAAGAGAATTTCTATCTTGAGATTCAAGACCAGGGCCTGGAGATGGAGCATCGCATCCATCCCGGCCTCTTCCAGCTCGAAAAAGATCTCGGCCTGCCGCTGGTCGCCACCAACGACAGCCATTACCTGTGCGAAGACGACGCCCACGCCCAGGACGTCATGCTCTGCATCCAGACCGGCAAATCGATTCACGACACCGGCCGCATGAAGTTTGAAGGGAACCAGTTCTTCGTGAAGAGTCACGATGAAATGACGCGCGTGTTCAAGGATTCTCCGCAGGTGCTCACGCGAACCCTCGATATTGCCGAGCGTTGCAGCATGCGCCTGGAGAAAGTATCGAATCCGTTTCCGCAGTTTGAAGTTCCTCCGGGCTATACCATCGACAGCTACTTCGTACACGTCACCCGCGAGGGCTTTGCGCGGCGGCTGGAGGCTCTGCGGCCGCTGCACGAGCAAGGCAAGCTGAAGCACTCCATCGCTGACTACGAGCAACGCCTGGAGCGTGAACTCGCCATCATCCAGCAGATGCAGTTTCCGGGATATTTTCTCATCGTCTGGGATTTCATCCGCTATGCCCGCGAGCACGACATTCCGGTTGGACCGGGCCGCGGATCGGCCGCGGGATCGCTGGTCTCGTATGCACTGGCTATCACCGATATCGACCCGCTGCAGCATGAGTTGCTGTTCGAGCGCTTTCTGAACCCGGAGCGCGTCTCGATGCCGGATCTCGATATTGATTTTTGCATGAACCGGCGGGGCGAGGTCATTCAATACGTCACACAGAAATATGGGCGCGACAACGTGGCCCAGATCATCACCTTCGGCACCATGGCCGCGAAGGCCGCAATCAAAGACGTTGGCCGGGCCATGGACATCCCTTACGCCGACGTGGATCGCATTGCCAAGATGGTGCCGACGCAACTCAACATTACGCTGGAGCAGGCCATCCAGGATTCCGCCCAACTGCGCGAGGCCATCGAAAAAGATGGGCAGATTCGGGAACTGTTCGAGACCGCGAAGAAACTGGAAGGCATGGTGCGCAATTCCGGCGTGCACGCGGCTGGGGTCGTGATCTCGCCAAGGGCGCTCACCGATCTGGTTCCGCTGCATCGCACTAAGAACGATGAAATCGTAACCGCCTTCGACATGGTGGCGATCGACAAGTTGGGCCTGCTGAAGATGGACTTTCTCGGCCTGACCACGCTTACCATCCTCACCGACGCTCTGAAACTGATCGCGCAAACTCGCGGCACGGCAATCACTCTCGAGCAGATCCCGTTGGAAGATGACGACACTTACAAGAAAGTCTTCCACAAAGGCCTAACCTCCGGCGTGTTCCAGTTTGAATCGAATGGCATGCGCGACGTGCTGCGCAAATATCAACCCAGTTCCATCGAAGATCTCACGGCTCTGAACGCCCTCTACCGGCCCGGTCCAATCCAAGGCGGCATGATCGATGACTTCATCGACCGCAAGCACGGCCGCAAGAAGGTCGAATACGAACTTCCGGAACTGCAGGAAATTCTTCAGGAAACGCTGGGCGTAATTGTGTATCAGGAACAGGTGATGCAGATCGCGAACCGACTGGCAGGATACTCGCTGGGTGAAGCCGATCTGCTGCGCCGCGCCATGGGCAAGAAAAAAGCCGAGGAGATGGCGCAGCAGCGCGAACGTTTCGTGCAGGGCGCCGCGCAGCGCAAGTATCCGGCGAAGAAGATCGAAAAGATTTTCGACCTGATGGCGCAGTTCGCGGGATATGGTTTCAATAAATCGCACTCCGCGGCTTATGCGCTGCTGGCCTATCACACGGCTTATCTCAAAACGCACTATCCCGTGGAGTTCATGGCGGCGCTGCTGACATCGGTGACCGGTTCGACGGACGACGTGGTCAAGTACATCAACGAGTGTCGCGAGATGGGCATTGCGGTCGAGGCTCCTGACACCAATGTCTCCGATGCGAACTTCACGCCGCATGGTGAGTCGATCCGTTTTGGATTGGCCGCCGTGAAGAATGTCGGCGGCAATGCGATCGAATCCATCGTGGCTGCGCGTAAGAAACTGGGCCGGTTCAGCTCGATTTTCGAATTCTGCGAGAACGTCGATCTGCGTCTGCTGAATAAACGCGTGCTGGAATCTTTGATCAAGAGCGGAGCCATGGATTCCATGGGCCGGCGAGCCCAGCTCATCGCCGTGCTCGACAAAGCTATGGAACAGGCGCAGAAAGCGCAGCGCGACGCGGAATCCGGACAGCATGGCCTATTTGGTGTATTCCAGCAAGAAGATGCCGAGTCGCACAACGATAAGTTGCC
>QIAK01000186.1:12838-14957 GCA_003225515.1 Acidobacteriota bacterium
TACCGCCGAAAAAGAAATCCTCGGCTTCTTTATCAGCGGCCACCCGCTGCAAAAGTACAAGGACAAGCTGACCGACCTGCAGGCGCACAGCATCGAAGACATAGCGGCCATGACGAAGTCAACGGGCAAGGACGAGACGATTGTGACGGCGGGAATTATTGGCAACGTGCGCGTGCTGAAATCCAAGCGCGGAGATTTTTACGCGCAGGCGACGCTCGAAGATATGTCCGGTTCGATCGACATGATCGTCTTTCCCGAGGCCTACAAGCGCATTGGCGAGAAAGTAAAGCTCGAGGTTCCGGTGTTGGTGAAGGCGGGAGTGCGCATCGAGGAAGGCGCGAATCCTAAGATTACGGCGGCAGAAATCCAGCCGCTCGAAGAAGCTAAGGTGCCCCTGCCCCGAGCCCTTCGCATTCGCGTGCCGCTGGAGACCTCCGGCGAGACTACAGTGGACGACCTGTACACGCTTTTCGTCGAACGGAAAGGCGAGGCGAAGGTGTTATTTGACGTGGAACGCCAGGGCGATTTCATGGTGGTGATGGAAGCGGAAGGCTATAATGTCCTGCCGGACCGCAATTTCATTGCCCGGGTCGAGCAACTCTGTGGGCGGGGCAGCGTCCGCATTATTGCCTAGAGAGCAGCACCGAAACCACGCATGGCACCGACCGAAAAAGCGCAGCAGGAACTGGAGCAGATCGAGCGCCAAGTCGCCGAGTTGGACTCTCCGGGCGCAGACGACGCGACCCGGCGGCAGATTGGCAAGCTGCAGGATCGGATCGATGTCTTGCGGCGCGAGATGAACGCGCCCCCCACCGCCTGGCAAAAGACCGAACTGGCGCGGCATCCGCAGCGTCCGCAGTCGCTCGACTATATTGAGCGCATCTTCACCGATTTCAGCGAAATTCATGGCGATCGCGGCTTTGGCGATGACGCCGCCATCATCACTGGAATGGCCCGATTTCACGGCGAGGAAGTGCTGATCGTCGCGACGCAGAAGGGCCGCGATATGAAGCAACGCGTTCACCGGAACTTCGGAACGCCTCACCCTGAGGGATATCGCAAGGCGATGCGCGCGATGCAGGTGGCGGAGAAGTTTAAACGTCCGATCTTTACGCTGGTCGACACTGACGGAGCCTATCCGGGCATCCATGCGGAGGAACGCGGGCAGGCCGAAGCCATCGCCTACAATCTTCGCGAGATGGCGCGGCTGCAAGTTCCCATCATTGCCACGGTCATTGGAGTGGGTGGCAGCGGCGGAGCGTTGGCGATTGCGATCGCCGACCGTGTGTTGATGATGGAAAATTCGATTTACTCGGTCATCTCGCCCGAAGGCTGCGCGGCCATCATGTGGCGGGATGCCAGCAAGAAGGAACTCGCCGCGGAAGCCATGCGCATTACCGCAACCGATCTCAGCGAATTGGGCTGCATTGACGGCATCGTTCCGGAGCCCGAAGGCGGCGCCCACCGCGATCACGAAGCGGCGGCCAATCTGCTCGACGCGACCCTGCAAAAATACTATGCGGAACTGAAGAAGATCCCCCCTGCCGAATTGCTCGTGTCACGATATAATAAGTTTCGTAACATGGCGCAGTTTTACAAGACAGAATCCTGAGTCCGCGGAGCTTTTTTTCAACCGGTTCGCCTGGGCTTCAGACGGCGGTCGTTGGCTCAATTTGGGTTTCTCTGCGCTCTCTGCCGATTTGTCTGCGGTTCACGGTAGAGAACGCTGAGGCTCTTCTGACGGGCGATTTGACGCGACGCGGTGGCGCTGTCGCCGCTATAATGTAATGTTTCCTCCGCTGTAATCCACAAATCACGGGCAGATGGAGTAGCCCGCTACTTGAAGGAAGGTATTGGGATGGCCACTAGTGATGTCGCGCCCCGGGAATCCTCCGGAGGCGTGGGGCACAAACGAATCGTCAATGACATGAGCATTCAGGTCGCGACGGTCAATGGTTCCGGCTCGCAGAGTTCGAACACAGTGCTTTTGCGCAGCATTTTCCAGATGGGCGTACCGGTTTCCGGCAAGAACATGTTTCCGTCGAACATTGCCGGACTTCCAACCTGGTACACGATCCGCGCCAACAAGCACGGTTACATCGGCCGCAAGAAGGAAATT
>QIAK01000187.1:0-8020 GCA_003225515.1 Acidobacteriota bacterium
CAGCCCAACGTTCGACACTCCCACGAAGCCGCCGATCGACCGATGAAAGACCTGGCCAGCCGCAAGGTCCTTAACGGGTGCGGCGGTCTGGTTGACGTGCATGTCAAAGTCGAGCACCTCTTTCCACATGGGCACGAGAAAGCAGAGGTGCCGCTGCTGTCCCGTGTATTCCTGCGTGATGTGCAACTCGATCGCTTCATTCGTGCGGGGCAGACCGGCGAACAGCGGTGAAACCGGCTCGCGCACCTGGAAGTCGATGGGGCCATTCTTGATCTGAATAATGACGTTGTCGTCGAATTCCCCGTCCAGCGGATGAAAAATGTCATAGGCGGCTCGCGCCCGATCGTTCTTGGGATTTCGCCAGTCAAGATGATGGTCATAAACGAAGGCCCGATAAAAAAGAACGCCACCATGTGGTTTGAGAGCCCGCGGGCGTCCGGCCATAAGTGGAGGGGCCCAGCCGCCCCTCGGAGTCGGCCTTCACCACGAAACCGCCGAAATCGGGGATGCGCCGGTAGATCTCATCCACCTTCTTGCGCCACCATTCCGCGACCCGCGGATCGAGCGGGTCGAACGTATCCAGAACGCCGACGATTTTAGGGCTGCTCAAATCGACGGACAGCGAAAGTTGAACGCCCCAGGGGCGAAACACATCCGCGATGCCGCTCACTTGCGCGATGAAATTTTCTTGGAGGATCCCCGGGGCTGCGTTCACGTTGTTAATGGTGCAGCCGTTGATTCCGATCGAAGCCAGCAAGCGGGCGTATTCGCTGGCGCGAGTCAAATCGCCGCGCACATTTCCATTTTCGAAAAAGATTGACGGCCCGCCGTATCCACGCTCGATGCTGCCGTCGAGGTTGTCCCACTGGTTCACCCATCGGATGGGAGCGTAGGGTTGCTGCACCTCATCAATAGGAAGGGTCTCGACCCGCGCGATCTTGCTCAGCAGTGCAAACACACCATAGAGAACACCGCGATCACTGCGGGCCGCGATAATCAGGCATTCACGTCCGTCAACTTTCGCGCGCTTCAACCAATAACCGTCGGCAAGAAGGTCTTCAGGCGGATGCAACTCTGGAGCCAGCAAATGCAGTTCCGCAAACGTACCGAGAATGATGGCCCTCTGCGGAGACAATGCGCTTTCCACCTGTAACCTTCTGCCTAGCATCAGTGCCACGCCACGCAGCAATTCCTGTTGTGCGGTTTTCAGCACAACCGAATCCCCGAGCAAAACAGTATTGGGAGGCAGCAGCTTGTATTCGTCTGCAGCCTGCGGACTCAAACGGGAGTAACGTAGCCAGCCCTCGGCTCCGGTCTCCGCAGCCGCGGGCAAAAGAAATACTGCGGCGCAAAGAAATGCGAATCCCCAGAGCGCGAAACGCAGTGCTGTTTTTGCAGACCTCGTTGAACGCATCTCCCGCTCCCGCCGACGTTGAGTAGTTGAGTATAAGAGCACACGCGACTCGCTTTGCGGGTCGTGAGTTAGGTAGTGCAGTTTGTTTGCTCCGGATGACCATCCATTTACCGCTAATGGCTCAATTTGGAATCTCACCGACATTTTCAATTTTTTCGGTCGCGTCATCCCGAGCGGAGCCGTTTTTCAGGCGAAGAGAGGGATCTCGCGCGGAGTGATGCTTTGATGCGGGCGAGATCGCTCCCGCGCTCATGAAAACGCGGACGTTCCGGATGAATCCGAGGAACAAATTCAAACTGCACCACTACCATTTACGAATCACGTTGCTTTTAGCGCTCCAAAGGCCTACTATTCGCGGCTGGAGGGCCTTCCATGGCTACTTCCAGACCATTTTTCAAACATTTCCTGAAACTTGCTGCAGTCACATTCCTGGCCACCGCCGCTTTCTCCCAAGCACCTCCAAAGTACGATCCTGCCACTGAAGGCAAAATCAAAGGCATGGTGCAGCAGTTAAAGCTTGTTCCACCGTCAGGTGGGAAGCCAATCGTTTATGTAGTGATGAAGAGCGGCCCCGATGCCGTCCAGATCTTTCTTTGCCCCAAGAAATTTCTCGACGATATGGGCATCGTGTTTAAAGAGGCCGACGAGATCGAGGTGACAGGTTCCAAGGTCAAACAAGACGGCGCGGATCTGACACTGGCCCGCGAAGTCCTCAAAGGTGGAGAAACCCTGACCCTGCGCTTCCAAGACGGCAAACCTGCCTGGTAGAACGCCGCTGCGATGGTCATCTCGGGGGCACTCTCTTGCCACCCGAAAGTTCCGAGTGTCACGTCTATTTTCGCCATCCTGACGGGCCCTGCGTAATCTATTGTGCCGGCAATGACTACGGTAAAACTATGAAATATGGGCAGAGCGCGGGCGAAACTGTTGGTTTGGGGCACGTTTTCCTGTGCGCTCAGCCTGGCTGCGCTCGGGCAAGAGGTTCCGAAGTCCGCGGCGAGACACTCCGCTGAAACAGTCGCGAGGCAAAATTCGGAGTCCAACTCTCCTCAACTTCTCACTGCGGATGAAGGCCTGGCGATTATCGGAGCTGCACTTGAAACCCGGCAATCCTCGCACACCACCGGAGACTGCTCTCACGTCGTACATGCTATTTACAAGCTGGCCGGCTTTCCTTATAGCTACGCCGATTCCTCCCATCTCTACGACGGAGTCGACGATTTCAGACGCGTCAGCCATCCTCAACCCGGCGATCTGGCAGTCTGGCGCGGGCACGCCGCTATTGTTGTCAATCCCGCGCAGCATTCTTTTTTCAGCTCGACGCGCTCTGGACTTCGGGTCGAATCTTACGAGTTGGAATATTGGAAACGCCAGGGACCGCCTCGATTTTTCCGCTATGTGAAAACGGCTTTGTCGAGTTCACCGCTGTTAACTCGAACTGCGTCTGCGCCGGCCAGATCCACAGCTCTACGCACGGCTGGATCACGCATGCCGCCGCCGGCGGAAATAGACTTCGAATCTTTGTCAGAGAACGACGCGTCACAGGACGACGTGAAGGCGGATGCCGCTGCCCCCGCGAGTCAAACCTTCAACCAAGCATCTCGCATTCTTGTTCATGCGCGCCAGCCTGAGCCGAAACAGTTGAACGACGCATTGTCCCAGTACTTTGCCGAGGCAGAAACCGCATTGCGCAGCCAGGATGTTCTCAGCCCATCGGAGCCGCTGATCGTTTTCGATCGGGTCGAAATCAAAGGTGTGCACCTCAAAGGACAGCAGTGTTGGGTAGAGATAAAGTTCACCGGAGTGTCTTCGCTTCAACCCGGCCGTGCCGCGAAGAAAAAGAGTTCGGAACAGCAGCGCTGGATACTAGTCCACCGGGATGCCGATGGCTGGGAACTTCTGGCGCCTCCAAAAACCACCTACATCCCGCACGATGTTGCGGTACGGCTCCTGGCACACCAACTCGCGTCGCTTACCGACAGTAAGCCAGACGCAGGCTCTTCCTTGGAAAACCAGGCACAGCTGGCGCGTGCCCTGAATACGTTGCTGCAGAAATAGCACTCTTCGCTGCGGCCTCTCCGTCGGCCTCGGGCGTTCCTGATAATCTCAAGATAGACCCTCAGGAGATTCCCATCGTTTGCCGCCACTGATCAATGTTCGCACCATCTCGAAAGCGTTTGGAGCCGATCCCCTCTTTCAGAACGTCTCATTCACGATTTCCGAAGGGGATCGCATTGGGCTCATCGGTCCCAACGGGTCGGGCAAGTCTACGTTGCTGCGAATCCTCGCGGGCACCGAGCAGGCCGATGACGGAGAAATTGCCGTCCGCAAACGGCTCCGCCTGAGTTATGTGGAGCAGGAATCCACGTTCCGATCTGGCGAGAGCTTACGTTCTGTAATCAAGTCCGCATTGAAAAGTTCGGCGGTGGGCGAGTCCGACCATGGTACGCTTTTTGCCGAGACTTTAGGTCGCGCCGGCTTCGTCGACCTGGATGCCGAGGCCGCCGCCCTCTCGGGAGGCTGGCAGAAGCGGCTCGCCATTGTTCAGGCTCTCGTCCAGGCTCCCGATATCCTGCTGCTCGACGAACCCACCAATCACCTCGACCTGGCAGGAATTGAGTGGCTCGAAGAAGTGCTGGAACAAGCCGGATTTGCCTGTGTGGTCATCAGTCATGACCGCTATTTTCTGGAGAACGTCGCCACTGAGATGGCGGAACTCAGCCGCGTTTATCCTGACGGATTGCTGCGGGTGAAGGGCCGCTACAGCACGTTTCTAGAGAAGAAAGAGGAATTTCTGCACGCGCAGTCAAAGCGGCAGGAAGCCCTGGAAAACCTGGTGCACTCCGAAATTGAATGGCTGCGTCGCGGGGCCAAGGCGCGCACCCGAAAATCGAAGGCACGAATCGATAAGGCCGGGGAGTTGATGGAGGAACTCGCCGACCTGAATACGCGCAGCCGCAGCGGCACCGCGCAAATCGACTTCTCGGCTACCGATCGTAAGACCAAGCGGCTGATTGAGCTGCAGAATGTCGCTTACGAAATCGGAGGTCGGCGGCTGTTTCAGGGATTGAACTTCATTAGCTCGGCGGGAATGAGGGTTGGATTAGTCGGCCCGAACGGTAGTGGCAAGACTACGCTGCTCCGCCTGTTGCGCGGAGAAGTGGCGCCGGCTTTGGGTGAGATTCGTCGGGCTGACAAGTTACGCATCGTCTATTTTGACCAGCGTCGCGAACTCGATCCCAACGTTACTCTGCGGCGGGCGCTGGCGCCGGAGGGGGATTCGGTCATCTATCAGGATCGCGTCACGCACGTGGCCTCGTGGGCGGCGAAATTTCTATTCAAGGGCGAGCAACTCAATCAGCCCGTAGAGCGCCTCTCGGGTGGAGAACGGGCGCGAGTACTGATCGCGCAACTGATGCTTCAACCCGCCGACGTTCTGCTATTGGACGAGCCTACGAATGATCTCGACATTCCGACACTGGAGATCCTGGAAGAAAGCCTGCTCGAATTTCGCGGCTCGCTTGTACTTGTGACGCACGACCGCTACATGCTGGATCGCGTCTCAAGCATCGTGCTTGGCCTGGATGGTCAAGGTGGCGCGGAACGTTTCGCCGACTACTCACAGTGGGAGACCTGGCAGGCAGAACGCGAACAAGCATCGCAGATCAATACGCGGGGCACTTCCCCTGCGGCCACTACAAGTGCGACGACGTCGAAAAAGAAGCTGTCGTATCTCGAGGCTCGCGAATATGCTTCCATCGAGGAGCGGGTTGCCTCCGCGGAACAGCTTCTGGAGACGAGGCGTGCGGCCGCCGAGGATCCAGCCATTGCCAGCGACGCCGAGCGTCTCATGAGTGCTCACGCGGAACTGGAAAAAGCGCAAAACCAAGTGGATGAGCTTTACGCCCGCTGGGCGGAATTGGAGAAGAAGCAATAAGCCGGCGCGCGGGAAGGAATTGTTGATTCTTGATTGCTGGTTGAAATCCCAACGCGGCGGTTGAATTGCCTTCATCAAAAATCAGCAATCAACAATTTCCTTCGGTTGCAAGGCAAAACGCAATAATCGTATGGCCGCGAACGCCCGTATTTTTTTCCAGTTCTGCGAGCAGCCGCGATTCCAGGTCGTCCGGGTCTGGCTTCATTTCGCAGCCTGCAATCTGTTCGGCAGACGCGCCCTGATAGCAGAGTTCGCAAACGCCCAACCCATCTTCCGAGCGCACGGGAGGACCAAAGACGCGACACGTCATGGGCCGTGACTCGTACAGTTCACAATTTCCCGTGACCGGATCAAGGGCGGGACAAGGTTCGTCGTTCGCGAAATCGGCGAAGCGGCGCTCAGCTTCCTTGCCTTCATCCAATATGCCGCTGATGGGATCGCCTGGAAACTCCGGCGAAAGCCGGGCGACGGATTCGAGAGCACGTTGCCGGACTCCGGCTGCACGTTCTGGCGCACGCCTGTCAAGCTCGGCAAGACCGCGCCGCAAGCGGAATGCATCGAGCTGATTAATGGAAAAAGCTCCAATGCAGCATTGCGTGCATCCTGGCCGGCAGACCAGCCATTCACCGCTTCTGCGCGTGGCGTCTGCTAAAGCCGAGTCCACGATCTGGATCAATTTCTGATCCCCGCGTAATGGAAAGCGGCTGCGCATATTCTGAGGATAACGGATTCACACATGAAAAATAGGCCTTTTGATATATATGTGGGAGTCCATCTAGTCGCTCTCGCTGTCGACAGCAGGTGCCCGCATGTCTGGAACCGCAAGGCCACCCAGCTCGCAGAAGACAGTCACCGCAACGTCCCGCCGTGAACGGATTCCCTCAATACTGATGGCCCTGGTCACGGCCGCGATCATAATTCTGGCCTGGTCGGGATCTTCGTCCTCGACACCTTGGGCGCAGGGATACGATCCCTTTGGCCACTGGTGGCTTTCGGCAATCTGCGCCGCACTCCCCGTTCTAGTGCTGCTGACTGCGCTCGCGATCTTCCGCATGAAGGCTCATTACGCGGCGTTTCTCGGATTGGTCACCGCGATCGCGATTGCCGCCGGCCTGTTTCACATGCCGGTAAAAATGGCGAGCGTCACGGCCATCTACGGCGCTTGTTATGGTTTGTTCCCCATTGGCTGGATCATCCTGAACGTCATCTTCCTTTACAGGATGACGCTGGCGACAGGCCGCTTCAAAGTGCTGCAGCAGAGCATGACCGGCATCACCCAGGACACGCGGCTACAGCTGCTGCTGATCGCGTTCTCCTTCGGCGCATTCTTTGAAGGCGCTTCAGGATTCGGAACGCCAGTCGCAGTGACTGCAGCCCTGCTCATCGGCCTCGGATTCAAGCCCTTGCAGGCTTCCGGACTATCTCTGATCGCCAACACCGCGCCTGTGGCGTACGGAGCACTGGCAACGCCGATCGTAGCTCTGGCCGCAGTCACCGGATACGGCGAGTTTGTGCTCGGAGCTCAAGTGGGACGAATCCTGCCGTTCTTCTCGATGCTGGTACCCTTCTGGCTGATATGGGCGTACGCCGGATTCCGCGGAATGAAAGAAATCTGGCCCGCCATTGCAGTCGCTGGTATTGCTTTCGCGGTCCCTCAATACCTCGTCTCAAACCTTCACGGGCCGTGGCTCACCGACATCATTGCGGCGATTTGTTCCATGCTGTGTCTCATCCTGTTCCTGAAGGTCTGGCAGCCCAGGCGGATCTGGGGTCACGAAGGCCACCGAGAAAATGAGCAACGCGCCGCTCGGGGCGCTCACGGTTATAGCCGCCGTGAGGTCGTTCGCGCGTGGTTGCCTTGGCTTGCCCTCAGCATTATCGTTTTCTGTTGGGGAACCTATACCGGCAAGAAGCTGATGAACGCGCCCGAGAAGGTTTTCCCTTCCCTGAAGACATGGCACACGGCGCCGAGCAATGCGCGGACTCAACCAGATGGTTCAACGCGTTCCGCCGGTCGTCGCCAAGCCTGCGGCCGAAACCGTGGTGTTCGGATTGAACTGGCTCTCGGCGACGGGATCAGGAATTCTGATCGCCGCAATCATTTCCGGCTTCATCATGGGCTTGTCGCTACCCAGGATGTTCATCATGTGGTGGCAGACACTGTGGCACGTACGATTCTCGATGATCACGATCTCAACCATGATGTCCCTCGGCATCATCACTCGCTATTCCGGCATGGACGCCACAATGGGTTTGGCATTCGCCCGTACTGGACACCTCTATCCATTTTTCGGAACGCTGCTGGGATGGTTGGGTGTGGCGCTTACCGGGTCCGACACATCATCGAACGTGCTGTTTGGCAGCTTGCAAAAAATATCCGCACAACAGGTCGGAATCTCACCTGTCCTTATGGCCTCCGCAAACAGCGCGGGAGGCGTTATGGGAAAGATGATCGACGCGCAAAGCATTGTCGTTGCCAGCACGGCAACCGAGTGGTATGGACATGAGGGCGACATCTTGCGGTATGTGTTCTGGCACAGTATTGCGTTGGCGTGCCTGGTCGGGGTTCTCGTTTTCTTAGAGGCGTACGTCGCGCCATTTACGCGGCTCGCCTCGCAATGAAAATAAGGAATGCAATCTCTGGCCGAGGAACTGCATGCGCGAGCGCC
>QIAK01000187.1:8089-9635 GCA_003225515.1 Acidobacteriota bacterium
GTGGTCATTAGGAAATTTTCTTTCACGTGCTCTTTACCGCTGGCTCCTATGCGCTTCGCAAAATCCGGATGCGTCAGCAGATACCGGATCTGAAATGCGCATCCTTCCACCGAATGCACCAGAACGCCCGTGAGTTTGTGAATGACCTGGTTCGGAATGCCACCCACCGCACCTGCAATCGTGGGCTTCCCTTTCCACAACGCCTCGGTGACCGTAAGCCCAAACCCTTCTTTGAGAGATTTCTGTACCACAATCGTGGAAGCACGCTGAATCGCGTTAATTTCGAACGCGCACCACGGCGGCAGGTCGAGAATGATAATGTCGGGATCGTTCCCCGCAACTTCTTTCACTTCCTGCAGCACAGCCGCGCCCTCGGGATCATCGGATGCGCCTCCTCCAGCTAATACCAGCTGGCAATCCACATATTTTTTGGCAAGCTTATAGGCCTGCACAACTCCCACTGGATCTTTCAATCGGTCGAACCGCGATACCTGGGTCACGATCGGGCGCGAGCGGTCGATGCCGAATTCGTCACAGACTTTCTGCACCGCGGCGTCAGGCAGTTCTTTGTTCTTCTCTGACAGTGGATCGATGCAGGGGTAAAAGAGATATTGCGGAATGGGGAGTTGGCGCGCGAAAGATTGCGAAGAAAAAATGGCGGCATCGAACTGCTCCACAAATGGCCGTAAAAAATCCCACACGCGCTCGTTGGGATTCGACAGGTCAATGTGACATCGCCAGACCCAGCTTGCGGGAGTCTTTGCGCGCGAGCGGATCAGTCCCACCGGCTGCGGATCGTGAATTACAACCATATCTTCGGTGAACTGCAAACGCTCGCGGTTCTGCTCGTTGTACATCAGAAAAATTTCCTGAGCAGCCTTGGTCAACTCGTAGCTGGTACCGTGCAAAGCATTGTGAAAGGCCTTAGTGACCTCAAAAAAATCGTTGCCGCCGGTAATTACGTCCCAACGGGTGGGGACTTCCAGTTCGGAAAGCAGGGGCACCAGGCGATTCAGCATTTCAGCCACGCCGCCGCCAACCGCGGTGGAGTTGACCATCTTTATGGTCTTGCCCTTCAGATCGCGCGCCAGAAAACGCAGCGAATCCAGCTGCCCCCGACCGATGATCTTTTCGTAATCGTCGAGACAGGGCGATGGAACCGGCGGAGGTGGCGTCAGCACACTGGCAGGCAAGGCCCGTGCGGTTGCAAGGATTGGCTGGGTTCGCGGCTCTTCGGTATGGGTTGTAGCGGCTCCGGCTGCGGCTCCCGGTTGCGCAGCCGCGGCTCCGCTTTGCGAGTTAGCTTGCGTTTCTTCAGCGATGCGCTGATCCTCTGCAGGTGACTTCATTCTTGTAATCCTGATCGGGTCCTAGTTCAAAGCTTGTTGGACGATGGTTGAAATCTGCTGGCGTACGCCTTCCATCGTGTTGGTATAAATATCGATGCGCTCGATCGATTCCCCCGCCTGGGTGAGACCAACTTCCTCCTCCAGCCATTGTGAGAAATCATTGGACATCAAATGAAGGCGCAGCCGCGCTTCAATGA
>QIAK01000187.1:9706-10193 GCA_003225515.1 Acidobacteriota bacterium
CAATATCGGCGGCACAGAAGTAAAACGGCTCATGCGCGGGTTTTGATCCCGACCGCGGATGTTGTTGCAGAAATTCATCGAGAATCCCGACCATTCTCCGCCGCAGGCCGTCAATGGTTGTAAATTCCCGCACATCCACGCTGGCCAACTGTTCCGCCAGAACCGGCTCATTGCAAGCGGACAGGCACCAGTGGGCGAAGTCGTTGGAAAATCCCTGCCGGATGAAGTGATGTTCCTGCAACGTCCGGAAGGTGTGTTGAAAAATGGAATCGTCGGGACAGGTCTGCAGCGCCTGCCACAGCTCGGATATAGTCGCAGCCTTTTGCCTGCCGATTCGCAGCAGGTGCTCCGACGTGTTGAAATAAAACGGCTTGCCGGCTTTTCGTAGATTCGTTCCGTCAGTAGACATTGCTATCTGTAGGTAGCACTCTGCTCGCGCGAGGTTGTCTCAAACAATTTTTCACAGCAACGAAAATCTAGAATCTTT
>QIAK01000556.1 GCA_003225515.1 Acidobacteriota bacterium
AACAGAAGGTGCTTCAGCATATGAATCGTGAGTAGTTGATGATCGAGTGTGGCGAGTGGGGATCCGATTGCCAGCCACCCTATGACGAGGCCACTCAAAAACGACGCGAGCCGCCAACCGGCGATCAGGTTTGGAAAGGCACTTTGAAGAGCGTGCCAACCGCGCAGATAAATCCACGCTACGGCCACCAGCGTCGATGTGGTCGCGAGCAGAAATAGCCACCACAGAATCCGGGCATGGAACTCGGACATAGTCATGTTTACCGTGGCGAGATCTCGCTTTCACCGAGTGTCACGGCTTGAGAAGCATCGCGCGCGGGCCTCTGGTTCGCAGGGT
>QIAK01000188.1 GCA_003225515.1 Acidobacteriota bacterium
AATATTCGGGCCATGCTCACCGCGCAAAATCAGCACCGCGCAGGGCTCCGCATTTCCTTCGCGCTCAATGCCGACCACCACACAATCTTTCACTTCCGGCTGACGGCGCAACGCCGCTTCCAGATCTTCCGGATAGACGTTCATTCCGGCGGGCGTTACGATGACTTCTTTCTTGCGGCCCTTGAAATAAAGATTGCCAGCCTCGTCGAGCACGCCTATGTCGCCGGTGCGATACCAGCCTTCGGGGCTGGAAATTTTCTGGGCTGCGTTGTGATCGCTCTTCGCTCCATCCCAGTAGCCCGCGGCCACGCCTCCGCCGCGCACCAGAATCTCCCCGTCTTCGGCAAGCTTCACTTCGCGCCCGGGCAATACCTTGCCGATCGATCCCTTGCCCAGGCGGAAAGGATGATTGTCAGGCCATATCCCTGAATGGCGGCGTAACCCAAGCGTCCCCAGAACTCTTCGGTTTCACTGTCGAGGGCGGCGCCCCCAGAGATGAATGCCCAAAACTTCCATCCGAATTGGCGACGGATGCCGCGGAACGTCCACCAGCGCCGCAGAAAGTGGTGGCCCTCGGATGATTTAAGCCGACGGCGGAATGCATCCATTTCGTCGCGATCTTCAAGATCGCGCTCAATCTTCTGTTTCAGAGATTGCAGCACGCGGGGGACACTCACCAGTACCGAGACGCGTTCGCGGCGGATGGTGTTCATCACCTCGGAAGGCTTTAATTCCTCCTGAAAGATTACAGTCGCGCCGAGCAGCGGGGGCAGGAACATGCTGAGAAATTGTCCGAATACGTGGCTGAGCGGCAGCAGGTTCAAGAATCGCAGAGGATGCACCCAGCGCTCGTATTTCAAGTAGCGGTGAATCTCGCGCTCGAGCGGCGCAATGTTGGCGAGGACATTGCCATGCGTGATGACGACACCCTTGGGTTCGGCCGTCGTGCCCGAAGTAAAAACAACTTGCAGAGTATCTTCGCGGGAAAGGGCGACCTTGGTAGGTGTTCCTGGCTCAGGACTGACCGCTTCGGCGAGATGCTCGAGGGTGACGGTTGCGATGGGGAATCCCGCGACCGAGCACTCGTGCAAGTGCCGCCGGGAGGCGACGAGCAGCCTGGCCTCAACTTGCCGAGAGACCCGAACCGCGAAGTCGGCAGCGGATGCATCGTCGATTGGAACCACGATCACGCCCGCAAGCACACAGCCGAAAAAACTAGCGATCCACTGGGCGGAGTTTTCACCCCAGAGCATGACGCGTTCGCCTTTGATGATTCCGCGCGCTTCCAGCATGCGGGCGAATCCGGTGGCCAGGTCCAGAATCTCGCCATAGGTGAAGGATTCCATGCGGTATCCGCGGCGCTGGCGGCAGGCGCGCTGGTGGCGGCGAGCCCGAAAATGTTCGAGGAAGAATTCGGCTATGGATTCGGCCATGGCAAAGGCGCCTGCGGCGCGCGCCAAACTTCAGAGAGCGCTCAACTCAAGTTTAGTGGAGCCAGCCCCCGAGAGCCGAGGGGCAGTGCAGTTTCCAAACTGCCCACCTGCTCTGCTGCCGTGAAGCAGGAAATTGGTAGGATTACGGAAGGGACTTGCCGTCCCGGTCCGATTGTGCGACATAGAAGAATGCACACCCGTAGAACCTGCGCTCTTATCTTCTGTTTGCTGGCCGGGCTGGTGGCCAGTTTGACCGCACAAGAGAAGTCGGACGCTGCCACGGTCCGCGCCCTGGAATTGAAATGGACCGAATCCTATAAGCAGCACAGTATCGAGATCTTGTCTTCGCTGCTGTCCGATGAATTCGTCATCACCATCGAAGACGGGAATGTCTACAGCAAGGCGGGCTACATCAGCCATAGTGCAGACGCATCTACCAAGGTACAGGTGGCGGAACTTTCGGACCTCAAGGTTCGGGTGCATGGCGACACGGCCATTGTGACCGGCGCCTATCACGAAAAAGGGGAATCCAAGGGCAAGCCGTACGAGTATCACGATCGCCTGACCGATGTCTGGATGAAGATGAGCGGGAAGTGGCAGGTGGTAGCGTCGCATTACAGCGTGCCCGTCAAGTCGTGAGTACAGCCTCTTCAGCAACCCACAAATAAACTGCCTTAAATTTACATCTGCGTGACAAAGACCGGATTGAAAGCCCGTACCCTGTGGGCGCTTGATTCGCGAGGGTACTCCGATGAACAAACATGACGTGTTCAGGCCTGTGATAGCTGTCGCCTTGCTCAGTTTTTTTTGCGCTGTATCAACCTTCGCGGTTGGGCAAATTGAGGACGCCCAGCCGAATCCTGCCGCCGGAGCGGGCAGCATCATCGTGCACAGCAAGTTAGGCGGCCAGATCTTCGGATTCGATATCGATCAGAACGGCACCCAAGGTGTCCTCAGCGAAGCGCAAGACCTGTCGAACGGCAACGTCCTCGCCGCCGTCGAGACCTTCGATCAGACCACCGGCAAGATTCTTACTGTCGTGACCAAGACTCAAACCCAGGACGACTTCGTCACGTTGGGGGTTTTCGGCAACTCCGTCGGGCTCATCGAGCACGAACACGTGGTCAGCTTCCTGAATGTTCAGCGCACTTTTGTTGTGATCAATCCGCTCAAGGCGAACAAGTTCACGGGAAAGTGGACGCCGCCAATCGGTGCGAAGCATCTGATCAACCAGGTAAGCCGCACCCAGGGAAGTTCCCTCGCCGCTGTCTTTGCGGAAGACAACAGCGGAAATTTCGTCCCATTCGTTTTCAGCTCCAACATCGCCGCGAATACATTTGGACCGGTGGTCAAGATCAACGACTCCTTCAATTTCGGCAGCGCTCCGCCGCCAATGGCGTACAACACGCTGACGAACCAGGCAGTTCTCGGAGGCGGGAATGGATGCTTCGGTTGCCTCCCGGTAATCGGTCTCGTCGACCTGGGCAAGGGAACGCTCACCGAATTTACCGGCATCGGATTCGGCTTCGTGAACGGCATCGCCGTCGATTCGGCGGACAACATTGCCTGCACGACGACAGAAGACGATGCCAGCGTGGAATTCTATGATCTGAATACGCAGACGGGGTTCACCGTGGTCCTGCCAAATTCCGGCCAACAACAGTTCTTCAGTGGAGCCGATGTCGAATTCGACGCCATCCACAAACTGTTCCTGGTGGCACAGCCCAATTCAAGTTCGTCCACCGGCAGTTCGATCTACGTGTACGACACCAGCGGCAACCTGCAGGAGACTCTGAACGGATTCAATTTCTCGAACGCCTTCAATGTGGTTCCCGCGCACATCGCCCTGAAGCCCAGCAACCGGACGGGGTTCGTGGATGGTCCGAGCACGACGGTGTCGGAGATTCAGTCGTTCACCTATTAGCGCATCGGCACTCGCGCGGAAGTGTGAGAGCTACTCTCGCCCCACGCCCAGGGCATCTGCTACGCGATTGATGTAGTTGAACCAGGACGCGATCAGCGTAATCTGCAGGATTCCGCGATCGTCGAAACCTGCTTTCCGTAGACCCTCGATGTCATCTTTCCAGACCTTAGTCGCGTCTTTCGTCAGCTTCACCACATAGTCGAGCATCACGCGATCCTGGGTGGAAATCGGAGCGGTGGTGTAGTCCTTCTCCAGCGCCTGGACCAGGCCTTCGTCCAATGTCACTCTACGCAGAAACTCTGCGTGGGACTCGATTCAATAGACGCACCGGTTGGTGACGGAGACCATGGTGGCGATCATCTCGTGCTGGCGGCGCTGAAGCGGCAACTCCGGAGACATGAGCGATCCAAAGGTGGCGAAGGCGTGAAACAGCGCGTCGGGAATGAGCGTGTGCGACCCCACAATCGAGGATGCGCCTGAAGGGTCGGGGTGCACCGGATCGCCATACTCCTTGGGATAAAATCGCTTCTCGCCCTCAATCGCCTGGCGCAGTTTCTCGTCAGCCTCGGTGAGTGCAACTGTTCGAATCCAAGTCATAGGTTTCTTTTACCCCTCTATTCTTCTATCCTTCGCGCGGGAGTTCTCGCGAATTTCGCATCGAAGAAAAATACACGAGTGATCCACGATCTCCCCATAGCACATTCATACTAGAGGCAGTTCGTAGCGGGCAACGCTATGGGTTTGGAGAGTCGGCTCAACCCCTGCAACGGTGCGCGGTCTATAATTGCGCGCACCAATGGCCCTTACCTCTGGCGCGAAACTAGGCCCGTATGAAATTCAGTCCCCGCTGGGGGCTGGCGGTATGGGTGAGGTGTATCGCGCTACGGATACGAAACTCGGCCGCGACGTAGCGCTCAAGGTGCTGCCCGCCGAGATGGCGCACGATCCCGAGCGCCTCTCGCGCTTTCGCCGTGAAGCGAAGGCTCTCGCTCAGCTAGACCATCCTAATATTGTGACCATATATTCCGTCGAGGAATCGGAAGGCGTCCACTTCCTGACAATGCAGCTCGTGGAAGGCCTGCCTCTTGATCGCCTGATTCCCGAACGCGGGCTTTCCGTCGAGCAGATCGTCGATATTGCCGGCTCGCTGGCCGATGCGCTCGCGTCGGCTCATGAAAAAGGCATCGTTCACCGTGACTTGAAGCCCGCCAATGTTATGGTCAGCAACGACGGCCGCGTGAAGGTACTCGATTTCGGTTTAGCGAAGGATATTCGCGGGGCCAACCCGGCCGACGCAACCATGACCTCCGACAGCCACACACAGATTGGTGTGGTCATGGGCACGCCGGCCTACATGTCGCCTGAGCAGACATCGGGCCGTCCGCTCGATCATCGCACTGACATTTTTTCGATGGGCGTGGTACTTCACGAGATGGCGACCGGGAGGCGGCCATTCGAAGGAAGTTCTTCGGCCGAACTGGTCTCCGCGATTTTGCGGGATACTCCATCGTCGATTACCGACATGCGTCCCGATCTGCCCGGCGACCTGGCGCGAATCGTACGGCGCTGTTTGGAAAAGGATCCCCGTCACCGCCTGCAGACGGCGCGTGACGTAAATAACGAATTTCGAGAACTGGCACAGCTCATATCAAGTCATGTCCCCGTCCCCAATTCGACCTCGCGGGCAGCGGCGCGGCCCGACTCCGGCGCGAGCCGCGCCGACGAAGGCTTCTGGATCGCGGTGCTGCCGTTCAAGTTCAAGGGCGCCGAGGCTGGTCTTGAAGCTTTAGCTGAAGGCATGACCGAGGAAATCATCACAGGGATGTCGCGATTTCCGTACCTGCGGGTGATCGCGCAAGGCTCGACTCTCGGTTATGCACATCGGGCGGTCGATCTTCGCCAGGTTGGCAAAGAGCTAGGTGCGCGGTATGTGATGGAAGGAAGTTTGCGCCAGTCAGGCTCCCGGCTGCGCATTGCGGCACAATTGGTGGATGCCACTAACGGCGTGCAACTTTGGGCCGAGAGCTACGACCGTCCTTTCCAACCGGAGGAGATGTTTGAGTTGCAGGACGACGTCGTTCCCAAGATTGTCTCTACGATCGGCGACACGCAGGGAATCCTGGCCCAAAGCATGAGTGAGGCCGTTTGGCACAAGGCAACAGAGCAGCTGACTCCATATGAAGCCGTGCTGCGCAGCTTTTCCTACATGCGGCGGGTCAATTCTCCGAATCATGCAGCGGCGCGCGATGCACTTGAACGTGCAGTCGAACAGGCGCCGAGCAACGGGCTGGCGTGGGCGATGCTGGCGATCATTTTCCGCGAAGAGTACAACCACGGTTTCAACCTGCGCCCCGATCCGCTGGGGCGGGCCTTCGATGCGGCGAGGCACGCAGTTGAGGCCGAGCCCTCGAATTATCTTGCGCACCACGCATTGGCCTCGGTGCACTTCTTCCGGCGTGAACTTCAAGCCTTTCAGAGCGAAGCAAATCGGGCTCTGCAACTGAATCCAATGGACGGATTCACTTTCGGTTACCTGGGAATGCTCACCGCATTTGCCGGCGACTGGGATCGCGGCTGTTCGATGTCGGAAA
Source organism: Acidobacteriota bacterium (assembly GCA_003225515.1). Lineage (GTDB taxonomy): Bacteria > Acidobacteriota > Terriglobia > Terriglobales > Acidobacteriaceae > Sulfotelmatobacter. Next base: position 5,949 of record QIAK01000188.1, read on the forward strand.
GGGCGCGCAGTGTAAATCCACATCATCCCGGCTGGTATTGGTTTGCCCCTTTGTTTGACGCTTTTCGGAAGCAAGAGTATCGCCTGGTGCTTGAGTTCGCGCAGAAGGTTAACATGCCGAGCTTCTGGCGGACCAACATTGCGCTGGCAGCCACGTACGGACATCTCGGCGAACTGGATGCGGCACGCAAAGCCATGCAGATGCTAATCGCTGGGCGGCCCGAGTTCGCCGCTTCGGCGCAAGAAGAGTGCAACAAATGGTGGACTTCGGATTTGGCCAACCAGATCATGGAAGGCCTGCATAAAGCTGGCCTCGATTCGCCCGGCACCGGCGTTCCATCCTCACTCCCCAGTGGAAAAGCGCCGGTGCGATCTGCCTCCGGCGAATCCCGAGTTGAGGAAGGCTTCTGGGTCGCCGTACTGCCATTCAAGTACACG
>QIAK01000189.1:0-6919 GCA_003225515.1 Acidobacteriota bacterium
TGAACGGCCACACCAAAGAGAAAAATGCGCTGCGGGAAATAAGTACTCGCTCGGCTCAAGAGACAATAGCCTTCGGGCGAAGCCTGGCTGAGTTGCTTTCACCGCCGAAGATGGTGCTATTGCGCGGCGATCTCGGCGCTGGAAAGACCACGCTGGTCAAAGGAATTGCAACTGCCTTCGAGGCCGCGGCCGAAGATGACGTCACCAGTCCCACCTTCACGCTCGTGCACGAGTATCGCGGCCCGCGAGCCAGCCTCTACCATATCGATCTCTACCGCATCGATACCCAACGTGAATTGGAAACGCTCGGACTGGACGACCTGCGTACGGAGAACAGCATCCTGCTGATCGAGTGGGGCGATAAATTCCCGAGACTCCAATGGGATCTGGAGATCGCGTTGGAGCGGGAAGGCGAGAACGGGCGACGCATCAGGATAAGCGGGTAGCCAATTGATTGTCGTAACATCCCATTTCACTCATTTACCGCGTCTGATGAGGTGTGTCCGGTTTTCTACTACGATTCGCGGACACGCGACCGGCGAACTCCATTCGCGTACCAGCGAGAATAGGATTGCAACGGAGAACAACGCGAAGATCAGGCGCCGGTTCTTCATTCGATATCAATCATAGCAGTCGTACGCGTCGGGATTCGCGGCACGCGACCGGCCTGGGCGGGAAATCCCTTCGGCTGCGCTCAGGGCAAGCTCTTCGCTTCGCCTGAAAGACGGCTCCGCTTAGGAGGATTGCCCGCTCGAGAGTATTTTTCAACACCAGCCATCACGGTTTCGCGGACGCCTTCCCGAACCATTCCTCGAACCATTCCACACCGCGAACAAAATAGTCCCGCGAGTCGGCGGGCTTGAAGAAGACGTGTCCTTCGTTGGGATAGACCACCAGCCGGACTGGAACATTCATAGCCCTGAGGGCGTGCCACCACTCTACCGACTGTTCCATCGGAACCTCGCCATCGCGGTCGCCTACCAATATCAGCGTGGGAGTTTTTACGGCTTTGACAAAGTGCATGGGATCGCTCTTGGCATAGACGGCGGGATCGTCGTAGACGGATGCTCCGAAGAATGGAATCATCCATTCGTCAATATCGTTCACGCCGTAATAGCTGAGCCAGTCGGAAAGTCCGGCGCCCGCGACTGCGGCGGCAAAGCGGCTGGTCTGAGTCTCGGCCCACATAGTCATATAGCCCCCGTAGCTGTGGCCGCGGAGACCGAGCCGGTGAGTGTCGATGGGATATTGTTTAATGATCGCGTCGACGCCCGTCATGATGTCGCGAAAGTCGCCGCCGCCGAAATCTTTCACGTTGCCGCGAGTGAAGTCCTCGCCTTGTCCGTAGCTGCCGCGCGGATTGGGACAAAATGCGAAGTAGTTCATCGCCGATTGGAAGCCCATCATTTTGGCGTCCCAATGCGAGCCACAGGCGGCGGACGGTCCACCGTGAACATTCACAATGAGGGGATACGTGTCGCCGGGTGTGAAATCCTTCGGCAGCATCAACCAGCCTTCGAGCTTGGTGGTTCCATTCATCCAATGGAAATTTCGCATTTCGCCCCATGCTGGCTTGGCGTCGGCATTAACGGTGGTTAACTGTCTCCACTTGCCGATGGGGCCGCCCCAGACTTCGGGCGGAGCGCCCGCAGATTGGCGGATCACGGCCGAGACTGAGCCATCGCGTGAGAGAGAAGCGGAAGCCGACGCCCCCACGAATTCTTCGCCGGTCCAGAGCGATTGCACGGTGGCACCAGAGGCATTCACCGTTGAAAATCCAGACTTGCCGTCCACATTTTGCGTGAACATAATTTGATCGGAACCCGTCCAGACCAGCGAAGACGGGGAGCTGTTAATTTTCGGAGTGAGATTTCGCGCCGCACCGCCAGACATCGAGACCACGTAAATGTCTCCGCCGGTGGCGCCCTCATCGCTCATCAGGCCCTCGATGAAGGCCACAAGCTTGCCGTCCGGAGAAATGTGAGGCTCTGCGATTTGCCATTTGGGAGCATAGATCTCGCGCATCTCTCCCGAATGCGAGTTGATTGCATAAAGTTTTGCTATGTACCAGTTCGCGTCGCCGGACCCGTGGGCGGCGGTGGCGATCCAGCTTTGGCCGTCTGGCGTCCACTCATATTCGTAGATATACACATCCGCCGGCGAGACTTGCGTCAGTGTGTTCGTCGACAATTCAATCGTGGAGAGGCGCTGCTCATAAACCTTGTCATCGATGACGCCGGCGAGCGGGATCATCGGCTGCAGAGGGCCGGCGATTCGCGGAATGCCTTCGACAACGAGCAGGGCAAGCCTTGAGCCATCGGGAGAGAACGTAGGCATTGCCGCATAACCCTTAATTTCCCCTCGCTTCACAGGCGCGCCGCTCTCGGCCGTGGCGGTGAAGACTTGCGCTGCGGGAATATCGCCCGCCAGGTCGGCAAGGAACGCGATTTGTCTCGAGTCTCGGGACCAGGAAACGTCTCGAAGAGACAACTTTCCCTCCACCGCGATGGATCGAGACGCTCCGCTGCCAACGGGGATGATCGCGAGTTCGCCTGCGACGATGTATGCGACTTGCTTTCCATCGGGAGAAATTACAGCTTGATCAATTTCCTTGGTCTTCGGCAGGGAATCGAAAACCGACGCGGCGCGAGAGGGAGAAGACTGTCCCCATGCGGAGGCAGCGCACAGCATGCTGAACGTCAGAGAAAAATAACAAAATAGCTTCATTGAACGGCGGCCCCTAAAATCCCATGATGTTGTAGCCACAATCTACGTAGATCACTTCGCCGGTAATTCCAGAACTGGCGTCGGAGGCAAGGAATACGCCGGTCGATCCCACTTCTGCGACATCGACATTTCGGCCCAGCGGGGCGCGTTCGGCATGCGACCTCAACATATCTCCCAAACCTGAGATGCCGCGAGCGGCCAGGGTTTTAATCGGCCCGGCAGAGATGGCATTCACCCGAATCTTCTTCTTTCCCAGATCGCTGGAAAGATAACGGACCGTGCATTCCAATGCGGCTTTCGCAACCGCCATCACGTTGTAGTGGGGCACGACTTTTTCGGCGCCGTAGTACGTCATCGTAATGATGGAGCCACCGTCTTCCATAAGCGGAGCAGCAGCGCGCGAGACAGCGATCAGCGAATACACGCTTACATCGTGCGCGATGCGGAAGCCCTCCCGAGTCGTGTTGACGAAATCGCCTTTCAGTTCGTCAGCGGGAGCATATGCGACCGAGTGCACCACGGCGTGCAGTTTGCCATGGCGCTCTTTCAGTGTCGCGAACAGCCGGTCGATGTCCTCATCTTTAGAGACGTCGCACATGTAGCCTTCGGCCCCGGGCAGGGAAAGTATCAGGTCTCTCGCTTCCTGCTCCAGGCGCTCGTTCTGGTAAGTGATGGCCAGCTTCATGCCGGCGGCGTGCAGTCCCTGGGCGATGGACCACGCGATAGAGCGCTTGTTGGCAACTCCGAAGACGACCGCGGTGCGGCCCTGCAAATCAGAGGACATACGTGCTCCTTAGGAATGGGAAAGCATAACAGAACTGGTACTCCACGAAGGCACAGAGACGCGCAGCATGAAGAGATGCGAGCCTCAGGATGAACCATCAGGAAATTCATTTTGCGGCAGCTTCTTCCGCGACCGGAACCGATGTTATCGGCCAACTTGCGGACACGAACGACAGGCCATAGACGCAGGCCAGGATTGCAAATGCGGTTACCAGACTCAGGTTATGCGCGACCGTGCCAACAATGATGGCAAGTGCAATCTGCAGAAAAGTTCCGACGAAATAGTACGTGTTCTGCACGCGGCCCATTAAATGTTTGGGGACCATTTCCATGAGGCTCGTATTCATGGCCACACCTCCAACCCCGCGGGCTGAGCCCATCACGAAGTACGCCGCGATGGCTAGAAATAGGAAGCGCGAAACGGGAGCGCACACCATACCCACCGAAAGCAATGCCATCGAAAACGCAACAGTGCGGCGTCCGCCCAGCCGGGCGATCGCCTGCGGTGTGTAAAACACGCTGATGAATGCTCCCGTACCCCATCCGGCACTGAGCCAGCCGTAGCCTACAGGGCCGGCGTGAAAAACGCGCTCGCTCAGAGAAGGCGTGACCACGCCTCCTGTCATCATGGCCCCGAGAAACAAAGCCCAACTAATTCCCAGCATCACGGCGGCGTGATGATCGCGCAAGAAATGCAGTCCCTCTCGCAGGTCGTGCCAGAAGCGCTGCAATTGTCCCTCCGCAGCTCGAATATCGGCTCGCAATTCTTGGGGATGAATCACCACGTGACGTCCTTTGCGCACCGCGAAGTAGCAAAGAAGAGAGACAACGTAGGTCGAAACGTCAATCAGCAGCACGCCGCCCAAACCGATGTGGTTGTACATGAATCCAACCACAGAACCGGCAATCAGCCATCCCCCTTGTACGCCCGCCAGCAGGAAAGTGTTCGAATGAACGAAGCGGTCCTCCGGAGTGAGTTCCTGAATGAGCGCGGTGATGGTTGGCCAGAACATCCAGAATCCCGCAGAGACCAGCATGTTCATTAAGTAGAGTTGCCAGACTTGCACGCGATGATGGAATGCAAGAATGGCGACGGTCAGAATGATGATGCCGCGCAAGGCATCCAGCCACATGACCAGGCGACGGCGGTCTTCGCGATCGATGATCACGCCGGTGAAGGGAAGCATGAGCATCGCGGGAATGGTTTGCAGAACGGTGAGAGTGCCGAGGGCAATTTCAGAGTGCGTGGCCTGCAAGATATACCAGGCGACGGCGGCCGCATTCATCCCGCTCCCCAACATAGAAACCAAGTTGGCCGCGAAAATGAAACGCAACGGACGCTGGCCGAGAATGCCACGCATGTTTCTACTTTAGCAAAGGAGAGTTTGAGCGTTCAGTTGGCGGCACGTACTTAATGAGGCGGAGAACTCAGAACTAGAACTTAGAACCGCCCACCCCCTTGCGTACGGCTGCCTTCAGCGCTACGATTCGCCTGCTGCTTGAAATTGGAAATCCTATTCTTCTCGTACACGGAGGGGCTATGAGACGCTGCAGCGGTGCGATAGTGCTAGCTGTGCTATTCCTTTCTTTTGCGTTTTCTATTCCTCGCGCAAACGCTCAGGTTGAAAACATAACGATTGCGGCGGGGACTGATGAGGATCGCGCTTTACAAGCCATCACCAACGAACCAGACTCGCAGAAGAAGCTCGCGATGTATGAAGATTTCGTAACGAAGTTTTCGTCGAATCCAGCGGCCATGGCCTACGGGAATTGGCAGATAGCACTGGCGTACCAGGCTACTGGCGACATGCAAAAAGCGCTCGATTACGGTGATAAGGCTGTGGCCGGCGCTCCTCGAAATCTCGACATCCTCGTGTCGCAGGCCGGTGTGGCGCAGCAAGCAAAAAACAATGTCAAGCTGATGGAGTACGCGGCCAAGGGCGGTAACGTATGCCTATCGATCGGCAAGCAGGTCAAGCCCGAAGGGACGAGCGACGAGGAATTTACATCAAAAATCAACGAAGAAAAGTCGGCTGCGAAAAATAGTTGCGAGTTTTTGGACAACTCGGGTTTTTACGCCATCACTAATGAGACAGATGCGAAGAGCCGCATGGCGGAAATCGAACAATTCACTGCGGCCTTTCCCGACTCGCAAAATGGGGAGAAGGTATCGAACTACGCCATGTACACGCTGGGCCCTGGGCAGTTGAACGATCAGACACGCCTGGTTTCGTTCGGCGAAAAGATTCTGGCGACGAATCCGAACTCGCTGGCGGCGCTGCTGCTGTTGGCGGGTTACTACGGGGACGATACTAAGCCGGGGAGTGCCGCGAAAGCGATCACGTATGCGCAAAAAGCAATCGAAGTGGCGAAGCCGGATGCTCCGGATGCAGACAAATCACGGAAAGCGTCAGCCGGCGCTGCCCATAACACGATTGGATGGGCATATCTGAAGCAGGAGAAAACGACGACTGCCATTCCCGAACTCAAGACCGCCGCCGGCCTGCTCAAGGGACAGGATGAGCAGCAGTATGCGCGGGCGCTGTACGGTCTGGGTTTCGCCTATGCCAAGTTGAACAAGCTGACCGAGGCGCGTGACGTGCTCACCGAAGGCGCTAAAATTTCCGGGCCATTGCAGTCGATGTCGCAGGATCTGCTGACCAAGGTGAATGCCGCACGCGCAAAAGGAAAATAAATTCTGCTTTCCGCTGGTGCAATAGAAAAGAACTCCGGCAGGAATAAGTCTGTCAAAACTTCAGTGATTTTCGTCCGGCTTGACCAGTTCTTGAGAGAGCAACTGAGCCTTCCAGGCCAGAGTACGGGCGCGTTCGAGATCACCGGTTCCGACCGCCGTCTTGGACTGGTCCATGAATTGGCGGATTTGACTGACCATATCCTGCTCGGTCGAACTGAGCTGTCGACCCGCAATTTTCTTCAGGTTCGCGTCCGCAGCGTCAAGCATGTCATTGGCGTTGTTCCGCTGCTGGTTGGTTTGGTTGCCCGTCGTACCCCCAGCCAATTGAATGCTAGGCTCCGACGTTCCTCCCTGCCGGATAACGGTTTTTGGCGGAGGACAATTTCCTGAAGGTGTCGAGTTTTTGAAAGTCGGAGGCTTTCCTGTGGAAGCGGGATCTCCCGGCGAAGTAGTCTGGCCCGCGGCAGTCGTAGCAATATCGCAGTTAGTCGAAGGCATTTTCTTCTTGTGCCGCCGTCGCTTGGCCGGGATAGCCTGAGCCTTCCCGGTACCCGCCGAATTCTTCGCGGGTGAACTGGTTGAAGGTGCGGTCTGGGACGCCGCTGGCGCATCTTGCGCTGGTGCGGAGGTGGCCGCTTGAGGCGTGTTTGTGGCGCCTGCAGACTTAGCCGCAGTCGCAGATTGCGCACCGATGGAATGTCCCAGCGCCGGCGA
>QIAK01000189.1:6937-8107 GCA_003225515.1 Acidobacteriota bacterium
ATTCCTAGATCCCAGGTGATCCACTGACGATCGCAATAATCTTACGCTTTTTGGAAAGTCTAGCGAGACCCATCTCAGATGCTTCTTTCGCGGGATCCGTCTCACATTAATCGGCCTGGGGTGCCGCTGTGGCATTTTCAACGTATTCAGGTCCCGGCTCGTTTTGCGTCCCTGCGAGCGGGATGTGGAAACGGAAGGTGGTTCCGGTCCCCTCCGCCGATTCAAAATCCACTGAGCCGTAATGCCATTGCAGGATCTGGTAGGTCTGTGCCAGACCGATGCCGCTGCCCTCTTTTTTGGTCGTGAAATAAAGTTCGAAAACCTTCTCGTGCAGATCGCGGGGAATTCCGCCCCCTTGATCGCTAATTTCCGCAACTACAGCATTATTTTCGCGCCGAGCCGAGATGGCGAGCAGCCCTCCCTGCGGCATGGCTTGCACTCCATTGATCACGACGTTCAGAAAAGCCTGTTTCATAAGATCAACATCGACTTTGATCGCAAGCCGCTTTTCCGGCATATTGCGTTCGATAGTGACGCCGTGCTGCTCCGCGTCCGGAGCGGCGAGTTGCGCCACCTCTTCCATCAGGCGGCGTAGATCCACTTCCTCGAGATGGAGATCCCGGGGCCGAGTGAAATCCACCACCGTCTGTACTACGCGATCGAGGCGCCGGATTTCGCTGTCGATAATATCCATGTGACGCCGCGTATCGGGTTCTTGCTCGACCAACTTGTTGCGGAGCAATTGCAGATGAAGCACGATTGCGTTGATGGGATTCTTGACCTCATGGGCCACGCCGCGCGTGAGGCGTCCACTGGCGGAGAGGCGGCGAGACATTTCAATTTCATCGCCAATGCGCTGCACCGATTCGCTGTCGCGCATGATCAACAGCGCGCCAATCTGTGAGGTTTTTTCCTGCACGAAATCAAGCGATACCTGGATGTGCTTCCCTCCGGCAGCTTCGAATTCCGCTTGTAACAATGGACGCCGGCGATCGAAAGCTTCGAGCAGTGCCGCGCCCAACATCGAACTGCGATCGAAAACCTCGTGGACGGTATGCCCCAGGAGCTCTGCCCGAGGACGGCCAAGAAAGGCTTCGACCGGCGCGCTCACCAGCACGACTCGCGAGTCTCGCGCGAACAGCATCAGTCCATCCTGTAGCTTGGACATGA
>QIAK01000190.1:0-521 GCA_003225515.1 Acidobacteriota bacterium
AGCTCTAATCCCCCCACAACTCCCTCGTATTATCGCCGCTTAAATGCGGTCAAGTGAAACAGTACAAGGCCAGAGGTTGGATATCCCATGCCCAGATTCGATAATTCATCAAGCCAAGACCACTCGGGAGTTAAGTCCCGGAGACGTGTCCCTTACTATCTCGCCCTGGCGCTACTGTTAGCTGCGTCGGCGACCGTATTGATGTCGCGCCCAAAAGTGGTTCACGGATCAACGCTGGCCGTAGATCCCGGTCCGCGACCTCTTCCGGCGGATTCCGGTGCCTTCTATTCGAACCTGAGCCCTGATCAGAGCGCGATTACGCGCCGCCTGACGCAAATTTTTACTGAAGTGAACTTTGTGGCGGGTGGACCGCTGGTGAAGACCGTAGGGTTAGGGCCCCGCTTCAATTCCAATTCCTGCAACAGTTGCCATGCCTATCCTGCGGTGGGCGGATCGAGCCCGCCGAACAATCCGCTTTTCGGCATTTATCAGTTGATGGGCGCCACCAACACCATGCCCTA
>QIAK01000190.1:560-7527 GCA_003225515.1 Acidobacteriota bacterium
GTGACGCCGGATGGCGGCGTGCATCAGATGTTCACAATTTCCAATCGAACGGATGCGCCGGGTTGCACGACCGTAGTTCAACCTGACTTCACCAGCGCGCAACAGAGCAACAACATTATTTTTCGGCAGACGACTCCAACGTTTGGCACGGGGCTGATTGAGCTGATTCAGGAAAACGATATTATTGCCAACAAGAATTCCAATCTCGCGCGGAAGACCGGTCTAGGAATTTCAGGTCATCCGAACTATAGCGATGATGACGGCACCATCACGCGCTTTGGATGGAAGGCTCAGAATAAATCGCTGCTCTATTTCGCGGGTGAAGCTTATACCGTAGAAGAGGGCGTAAGCGACGAGGCGTTCCCCAGCGAGAACGACGAATCGATTCCAAGCTGCCTGCCGCCTTTCCCGGTGCCACCCGGAACCAACAAGACCAAAGGTGTTCCTGACGATCGCAGCGATACCGGCGAAGCGCCGAAACTGCCGGTAAACTTTCCTGGCGACCTGGAGCGCTTCTCGCTGTTCATGCGCTTCCTGGCGCCTCCGACTCCAGTCGCGCCGACCAAGTCGACTTCTGACGGTCTGGTGCAGTTCAATAATGTCGGTTGCAATATGTGCCACACTCAGTCGTTCACGACTCCAAAATCTACGATTGCAGCGTTGAGCAATGTGACCGCGAACCTGTACTCGGATCTGCTGGTTCACGACATGGGGCCCGACAATGCGGATAACGTTCCTCAGGGCAACGCCACCGGAGATCAGTTCCGTACGGCGCCGCTATGGGGTGTCGGGCAGAGATACTTCTTCCTTCACGATGGGCGCACGCAGGATATCGTGCAGGCGATTGAACTTCACCGAAGCTTTGGCAACGGAATTTATCCGGACTCCGAAGCTAACAAAGTCATCGACAATTTTGACAGCCTCGGGGTGAGCAACCCGCAAGGCCAGCAGGATTTAATCAACTTCCTGCGTTCGCTGTGAGCTTTCGGGACACGACCAAGACCAAGGGGAAGAATATGTCATTGCGGGGAACTGATCTGCAGGCTCAATCGAAGACATGGAAGATGCTGCGAGTGATTCTGCCGGCGGCGTTGCTGCTGGCTGCATGCACCGCGGCCACAGCCTACCTTCCGAAGAAGGCAACGAAACTGGTCGCTTCTATGCGAGCCAACGCGAGCCTGGCTCCAACGGTGTCAGCGGTCGATCCCGGTCCACGGGCATTGCCCGCGAGTGCCGGCAGTTTCCTTTCAACATTGAGCGCGAACGAACAGCAGATTGAGCCCAGCCTGACAACGGAGTTTAACCGCACGCACGACGTCATCGTTACGTCTCCCACGGACGGTGGACTTGGCCCCCGATTCAATGAGAACTCTTGCGCCAGCTGCCACGCGTATCCCGCGGTGGGCGGTTCCAGTCCGCCGACGAATCCTCTGTTCTCGATCTACAACTTTAATGGTGCGAGCAACACGATGCCGTCGTTCATCACATCGAATGGCCCGATTCTGGAAGCTCGCTTCATCAACCAGCCGGGAACGACCATTCCGGATGGCACGGTCCACCAACTTTTCACCATCAAGGGCCGCAGCGATGCCGGAAGTTGCAGCATTTCGCAGCCCGATTTTGCGACTGCGGCGTCGCAGGGCAATCTCGCGCTTCGACAGGTGCCTCCGACCTATGGCGATGGACTGATCGAGGTGATTCGAAATCTCGACATCGTCAGCAACATGAATTCGAACCAGACCATCAAGGCATCGCTGGGCATCAGCGGACATCCCATTTACAGCGGCAATGATGGCAGCATTCAGCGGTTCGGATGGAAGGCCCAGGTTCGGTCGACCCTCCTGATGGCCGGTAACCAGATGAACGTGGAGATGGGCGTCACCAACGAAATATTCCCGAATGAGATCGACCAGACGCCGGGATGCGTTCTGAATCCTGTGCCGGAGACGGTGACGAATTTCAACCCTAACATCCTGACCGAAATGTTCCCTGGTGATGCGGAACGCGCGGAGCACTTTACGCAGTGGCTCGCGCCGCCAACACCTGGACCCAGCAACAATTCCACAAAGAATGGAAAGACCCAGTTTACGAACGCGGGTTGCGTCTATTGCCACACCACGTCATTCACGACGCCGGCAACTTCCCGTCCCGCGCTCGGAAACATCACGATTAATTTGTATTCGGATCTGTTGGTGCACCACATGGGTCCCGGTCTGGCGGACGGGTTGGCCCAGGGCAGTGCAGGTCCCGACGAGTTCAGGACCGCGCCGTTGTGGGGCATTGGACAGCGGCTCTGGTTCATGCACGATGGCCGCACGAATAACATCGTGACAGCCATTGAAGACCATTACAGCCTGGGAAATGGCTCGTATCCAGCTTCGGAAGCGAATCAGAGCATTACGAACTTCAACAACCTGAGTCCGAAGAACCAGCAGGATCTGGTGAATTTCCTGCGGCAGTTATAAGCGCAGGAAGTTGCTTCGATCTTCAACTCAGGCAAGAATTAAAGGCGCCGCAATCAGGACTGATTGCGGCGCTTCTTTCTTGTGCCGCTTGCTAGGGAGTGCTGGCGTCCTTGGCGCGTTGTTTGGCTTGCGCGGCGAGTGTGGAACGCCCTTGCGCCTCGTATAAGTCAGCCAAACCAAGCCACAGCCTGGAATCGCCGGGAGCCAACTTCACGGCTTCTTCCTGAAAACTTACTGCCTGCGGCACGTCTCCTAACTGGTACCACGCCTTGGCGCGTCCGGTTGCGATGAGCGAATAGAATGTGGCGCCGAGGGATTCTCCTTCGGCGCCGAACGGACTCGATGCCACAGCCCTGTCGAATGCTGCCAGTGCCGGTTCTGGCTCGCGCAGTTGCAGATCGGCTTGACCCAGCATCATCCACATTTCGTGCGGGCGCGAAGAGGATTCCGCGGATTGCCGGAAAACTTCAGCGGCTGCGCTGTAACGTTTCTGCGTCATGTAGAAGAGACCCAGGTCGAGCCAGGTTTCGTCATTGGGCTCGAGACGCAGGCTGGTGAGAAATTCTGCTTCGGCTTCCGTGGGGCGGCCCGATTGTTGCAGTACCAGCGCATGCAGGAGATGCAGACTGCCACTCTCGCCAAAAATAGATTGCGCACGATCCAGAGAGGCGAGCGCTTCGGGATAGCGCTCCAGGCTGTAGAGAACTCCGCCAGCGTTTGCCAGAAAGTTGAATAGCTCCGCCTTCGTTCTCGGCGATGCTGCGGCGTTTAGGCTGGATGGCGGATCAAAGGACACCTTTTCACAATCGATCTGTAAGCGGTCGAGCAACGCGGCTGTCTGAGAGGTGCTCCTCACAAAAATGGCGGAGACTTCATCCATGTAAACCGGACGCCATGACTTGCTGCGGCAAAAGGCATGGAGCTGCGGGAATAGCGTCATTCCCGCGTAGCGAGACAGTGGAACGAGAATTGTGTTGATGCCGCGCGCATCCGCTTCCTGCTGCCAGGCCGACGAGTCTGGTGGCTGTACGCTGAGGTTATATGCGCGAAAGAAAAGTTGCGGCCCGAACGGCAAGGCTCGGCCGTCGATGTAATCGCGGTACGCGGGAAATAAGCGCCACGTCAGATATCCGCCGACCGCATATGTGTTGAAGAGGTTGGCGGGCAACTTTTCGCGCTCCAGGAACTTTGCCGCGCGCTCAGGAAACCACCATGAGAGTCCGGTCCCGAACAGCGACAGCTGCGTGGATCGCATGTAGTAGCGATCGGAAATGAGATCCCATGAACGCGCGGTGGCCAGTGCGGAAAGCGCTGTGGTTGCGATCAGGACGGTTGCAATGATGAGTTGCGCTGGTCTGAGACTGAGTTGCAAGATTCCCGGCGGTTCTTTGCTGGAATGAGTGAGTTCGTCGAATAGGGTTCCGCCAACCACCACTACCAGGCAGGCGAACAAACCCTGCATGCGTATATGTTGAATTGTGAAATATGCAGACGCGAGCAGGAGAAGCGCCTCTCCCCAGTGTTTGCGCCACGCTGCAATGCCAGCAGCCAATACAGCGACAAAGATGAGCCACCAGAAACAACTTTGTGGGTCGCGCCATTCGAGCGCCTGATGCAACCCGGCCCACGATGGACGAATGTTTCCCCATTCAACAATCCATGCGTTGTGGAGGCCCTGCGCGCGCTGTTGTCGAAGTAATGCGACGTAAATCCATGGCCCCCAGGGATTGATAAGGGTCGCAGCCGCGGTGAGCGCCAGCCATGGCCACGATTTTCGCAATCGAGCGAGAGCGGGGGCGCGATGAGCGGAGAATAGGAGGCCGAAAACTTCCAGAACAACGTACGTAATGCAGAGCGCGAGTCCGGCGACAAATCCCAAGTGCAGGTTGGCCCAGAACACCATGAGAATCGGAAGAAGCCACAGCCGGGAACGGCCACCGCGATAGTGCTGCCAGAGCAGCGTTAGAAATGCGGCGAACAGGATTGTGGTAAACATCTCGGCGCGCGGCTGAGTGCGGTTGGCAATGAGAGGCACGGCAACAATGGCCAGAGCGGAGACATAGAAATTGTTGGGACGAAGCAGAGCAACCGTTCCTGCGCAGGCGATCGCGCCGAACCAGGACAGCAAACCGTATCCTCCGGCAAGAAAGGCGAGATAGAAGATGATTCCCGACACAATGGGATACATCCACGGTTGTCCGGATGCAGTGTAGGAGAAGACATCCGTGGAAAAAATATGATGATGTTGTACGACCCAGCGGCCCGTCGCAAGTTGCCAGCCCAGATCGAAGTCTTGCAGTGTGTGTAAGCCAGCGAGCAGCGCGTAGGTGAGTGCGACGAAGGCCAGGAACCTGCTCGAAATGTGCAGGACTCTGGTACGCGAACTTAGATCGGATCGGGCGCTGTTCTCAGATAGGCGGGTAGCCATTCGGCAGGGAAGTCGTCCCAACGAAAATTAGGAATGCGTGCGCGGTCACGAAATTCTGTCCAGCACTCGCGCAAGCCCCCAGAATCATACAATAGCGTGGGCTCCAGGCCTGCAAAGCTAATTCAAAAAGAGAACGGCGGGATGGCGAGGCCGTTACGAAGCCCCGCCCTTTCCAAAATTAGTTTCTAAAACTACTTCAGTCCATTCGCCGTCGAGAGGATGAAGATATGGTCGTCGGCCGGGTATTGGCCGATCTGACTGTCTCCGCCGAACACCACGAGATCATTCTTTGAGACGCTGTAGAACGCTGAGTGAAAATAGCGTTCAGGCGCAGTGCCTGTAGCTTTTTCGGAACTCCACGCGGGAGTGCCTCCAAGGCTATTGGCATTGGTCAGGATCCAGCTGTCCCAGAGGAAGCGCGTTCCATTAATGGCGTTGATTCCGCCATACATGATCATGCGATTGTTGGCCGCGTCGTAGACCGTACTTTGGCCAGTCCGTCCGTTCGGAGGTGTCCCGGTCGGCGCGAACTGTCTCCAGCGCGGCGTTCCGGCCTGTCCGTTCGCATTGGAGAGAGCCCAGAGGTCGGAGAAGCCTGCTCCGCCCGCGTCGCCGGCATAGAGCAGCAGAACATTATTCACGGAGTCGTAAATCACGCTGGCGTTCTCGCGGGCTGCCGGCGGCGTGTTGGCGGGATTGAGCTTGGTCCATGTAGGTGTACCGCCTTCGCCATTCGCGTTGGTCAGAACCCAGACATCCTGAAAATATCCGGAAGAGCAATTTGTGCCACCGAAAACAATCAGAACATTGCGGAGAGGATCGTAGGCTGCCGCGTGATCCATACGCGCCGGAGGAATCTTGCCCGAAGCAGTAATGCTGAGCCAAGCAGGCGCGCCATTGGCGGAATTGGCATCGTCGAGAAGCCACAGGTCATTCAGGCAACTGGTCGTGCTCGTGCCGCCGCCAAAAATAATCATGCGGTCGCTGTTCGAATCATAAAGCCCGCTCTGTCCAAAGCGTGGGGCTGGAGGCGTGCCAGACGGAAACACCTGCACCCAATTCATGCCGACCAGCGATGCCTGCCCTGAGGCGACAACCCCAACCTCTGCCCAGACATCGTTCAAGGGGCTCAATCCCGCGCCTGCTGGTTGTCCGCCAAATACGATCATCTGGTCGGAGACGGCATCGTATCCTGCACTCGGGTGAGACCGCGGTGCCGGGCCATATTGAGACCAGGTTGATCCCGAGCCCAGTCCGTTGGCATTGGTCAGCGCAAAGACATGATCATCGGTGTAGGTCACGGGAAGTTGGCTGGTCCCGCCGAAGATCACCGCCTTTTTGGAAACTGGATCGTAGATCGCAGCATGACTGGCCCGATACGGGCCTGGGTCGGTAGAAACCAATTGTGTCCACGCCGGATTTCCGCCGATCCCATTCGCGTCGCTCAGAATCCACGTATCGTTCCTGGAACTCCCACCCATTCCGCCATGGATCACCATCTGATTGTTGGCAGCGTCGTAGAACGCAACGTGACCGCTGCGCGCGGCCGGGGCGGTACCGCTGGGGAACTGTTGCGTCCAGGTGGGAGTGCCGGTGGTTCCGGTAGCGTTGGAGAGAGTCCACACGTCGTTGGTTTTGGACGTGCCCCCGCCCCCAAAGATTGTCATGACGTGATCGACGGAATCGTAGATTGCGGCGCTCTGGGAACGGGCGCTCGGCGGAGTGCCAAGAGGTTGGGCCTGATTCCAGGTGGGAGTTCTGGTGGAACCATCAGCGTTGCTGAGAATCCATAGATCGTTGTAGTAATTGCCCGTGCAATCCGTGCCGCCGAAAATCACCATCGTATTTGTGCTGGAGTCATAGACGGCTGTGTGGCCCTCTCGGACTGGCGGAAGCGTGCCGGCTGGGGTGAGCAGAGACCATGTGGCTGTGCCGCCAACCGAATTCGGATTCGTGAGAGTCCAGAGTTCGTTCACGCAGGGTCCGGGAAAGCCTGTCCCGCCGCCAAAAACGATCATTCGATTGGAAGCGCGATTGTAAACGGCGGTGTGTCCGAATCGATCATGCGGCGGGG
>QIAK01000190.1:7576-9423 GCA_003225515.1 Acidobacteriota bacterium
GGTTGTTCGCCGTCGAGCCGGATGAAATCACATTTTTGACGACCCAGGTATCGTGGAAATCCACATTCGTGGGAGCATGCTGACCTCCGAACACGATCATTTGGTTCGTCGAGGAGTCGTAAATGGCGGAGGCCTGACTGCGAGTGCCGGGACCGTAGCGGTTCCACTTCTGCGCCGAAGCAGGCGAGACTAACAATGAGGTGAGAGCGAAAAGCAGCGCCGCGCTGTAAATAAAGCGAGAAATAGTCCGGGTCACGTTATGTGCTCCGATCGGGCGCAGCATAGGCTGGCTCCGCGGGATCAAGGGTTAGAGCGTGTGGGGGACACACAACAGCAAGCGCTACACTTCTGATGCGAGCATAGGACTGTGGCCCAGTGGCGTCAAGATGCAAATTCCTTCATCTTGACAGCGAGAATACGGTCAGACAGACTGATACGCCTCGTGTCGTTTTCTTTATAGCAGGTGCGGCAGATCCAGATACGGACGGCATCTGTGTACTTCAGACAACGTATGAAAACTCTCGCTGGTTATGAGAGCGTGTCGAATCACTGATACTGATGGAGCATTCGCGTTGTCGTCTATCCCTGACGAGCCCTCGTTTTTCTCTACCAATGCGAATGGACAATCATGAACAAAATTAAGTATTTCCTCTTCTCTCTTGTGTTGGGTGCGAGCACATTTTTGACCGCGCAAGTGTGGACGCTATCCGGTCCATCCTCGCGGCACTCGCATACCGCCGTTTTTGATCCGGCGACCAGGCAGATGATTATTTTCGGCGGTCAGAGCACGGCCACCAACTCGGATTTGAACGATGTTTGGCTTGGGGTCACTTCCTCGCAGCAGAGCGATCAGTTTAACCAGTTGCTGCCGACGGGCACGCTTCCTCCGGGCAGATTTGGGCACGCAGCTACCTATGACCCGAACAGCAATCGCATGATGATATTCGGCGGAGCAGAGGGAATGCCTGCTCCCTGTGGCAACGATACCTGGATTCTGGATAGCGCGAATGGAACCGGGACTGCGTCATGGTTTGAACTCAGTCCCTTAGGAAGTGCGCCGCCGGCGCGTGTCTATTCCGCTGCCGTCTATGATCCGGGCAGCGATTCTATGATTGTGTTTGGAGGCAACAACTGCTCCACCGGCTACTTCAACGATGTGTGGGTACTGAGCAACGCAAACGGTGAAGGTGGCACACCGTCGTGGAATCAACTTTCGCCCTCCGGTACACCTCCCGCAGCGCGGCAGAGTGCCAGCGCGATTTACGATTCGGTTAACAACATCATGACACTGTACGGCGGGGATACCGGTGGTTCCGGATTCGGAGATGTGTGGGTGCTCTCAAATGCGAATGGTACCGGGGGAACGCCGGTATGGACACAATTGAATCCGACCGGGACGCCTCCAGGGACCCGAGTCGGCCAAACTGCCACGTACGATCCCGGCACTAACCGAATGACCGTCTTCGGCGGGCTGAATAATGGTGCAACGTTGTCTGACTCCTGGCTGTTGACCTCCGCGAACGGAATCGGCGCTCCCGCCTGGTCTCAGATTCATACATCGGGCACCTCGCCAAGTATTGCTTACCACAGCGCGGTCTATGATCCGGTTGCGAATAATATGTACGCATTCGCCGGCAGCAGTAGCGCCGATAAGCTCTCGACAAATTCCCATGCCTTTACGCTATTCGACGCAAACAACATCACCCAGAATGGGGCGCGATGGATTCTTGGCGGCCCAGCCGTGCGCTATTCGCAATCCGCGTTTTACGATTCTGTGACCGACAGCGTATTCGTTTTTGCCGGCCAGCACGCCAAGACAAATAACAACTTCAATGATTATTGGCAGG
>QIAK01000190.1:9547-10041 GCA_003225515.1 Acidobacteriota bacterium
ATGGTTTTTGGGGGCGCGACGGGTTATCCGGCGCCATGTGCGAACGACTATCACATTCTGGAAAATGCGAATAATCAAGGCGGCGCACTGACCTGGCTTGCATTGGTTCCATCAGGCACCCTGCCCCCGATTCGCACATTGCACACTTCGGTCTACGATTCAGCCACCAATACAATCATTATTTTCGGCGGCTATAACTGCATGACGACGTACTACAACGACGTCTGGGTCCTCAGGAATGCTAACGATGTAAGCGCCAAGCCCATTTGGAGCCAGCTTGCTCCTCGAGGTACGCCGCCGAGCGCCCGCGAGAGCAGCAGCGCGGTCTATGATTCCACTACCAACACTCTAATTGTCTTCGGCGGGGATAACGGAACCCAGCAATTCTCGGAGATCTGGTTGCTGTCGAATGCCAACGGCACAGGCGGCACTCCGGCGTGGACGAAGCTTACTGCATCCAACAAAGCACCGTCCGCACGCTCGGGCCACTCCGC
>QIAK01000582.1:0-1234 GCA_003225515.1 Acidobacteriota bacterium
TCATCCAGCGCTCCACGGGGGAAGATGTATTCGTGCACTTCTCCGCCATCCAGGAGAACGGTTACCGCACGCTCAACGAGGGTGAGACCGTGGAGTTTGATCTGCTGAAAGGCCCCAAAGGCTTCCAGGCGGCAAACGTCGTCCGCGCATAAACTGCGAAACATTTGAAGCCCTCCCGGCCCGAGCGGGAGGGTTTTTTCTGCGCAGAAAATTTAACAAAATGGCACTCCTGCGAGTGCCGTTTCTCGGTAAGTGCCGCGGGTTACATCGGCAAACGGACTCGAGTCGAGAGGTTCGTGATATCACTCGACACGGCAGCAGAGATCGATGCGGAAGCCACACTCTCTGTGGACGTTGAAACAGGAGTGGAAACAGGAACTGAATGCGCCGGCGGATTTTCTTCAAGCAAGTCGGGCTTGCTGATCGAAGCGTTGCTCTTGGCGCTGTGAATGTCCGTGGCCGTCGGGATAATGATGGAAATCAGAGTGCCCGGAGTGCAGTTCTCCAGAAGTAGCTCGCCGCCAAATTCCTTCACTCGTTGGCGTATGCCTCCGATGCCCACGCCTATGCTATCGGGCCGGCACTCAACTACGCTCGGAGCGATACCCTTGCCGTCATCGCGCACGCTGAGGACCAGGCGACCATTTGCAGCGAAACCCAGCAGTTGCGCGCTCCAGAGTGCCGAAACACATTGTTGAGGGACTCCTGGACGATGCGAAAGATGGCAGTCTCCAAGTCCGGATCGAGCCTGGGAAATTCCGGCGGCTGCATATCCAGAAAAGTTCCGATTCGGCTGCGTTTTGTGAATCCTTCCAGAAACCAGCAGACAGCTGAACTCAGGCCTACTTCGTCCAGCAGCGGAGGATGCAACAGATGCGAGATGCTGCGGACTTGCAGCAGCGCCCGTTCAAGCATGGCGCTGGCATCCGCGGCAGCTAATCTTCTGCGCGCCTCGGTGACCTCGTGGGGAAGAATTCCGTCGAGAACCATCTTGGCGGCACTGAGTTCCTGGCCCAGGCCGTCGTGCAGCGCACGGGCGATGCGGCGGCGTTCATCATCCTGCGCAGCGATGAGGCTGTTGGATAGGCTGCGGAGTTCGCCGTTGAGCTTTTCCAGTTGCTGCGCCCGGCGATGCAATTCAGCGAACACAGAAACTTTTGCGCGCAGCAATTCCGGAATAATCGGCACGGAAATGTAATCCACGGCGCCGGTTTGATAGCCTTTCAGCCGGTCA
>QIAK01000582.1:1267-3549 GCA_003225515.1 Acidobacteriota bacterium
TTCAAATCCATCCATTCCCGGCATGCTCACATCGGTGAGAACGACGGCGACATCGTTTTTCAGGAGCAGCTGAAGCGCTTCGTTGCCGGAGCTGGCTGTGATCAGGTTCTCGCCAAGCTCGGACAATATGGCGTCGTAGGTAAGAAGTTTCGCGGGCTGATCGTCCACCATCAGCACGTTCACTTTCTCTTTGGCGCGCATTGCATTCTCCAATCTCGGGTGGTGGCAGTGCACCGAAATAAAAGAAACCCGTCGGTCACGGTGTTCGCAGTTTCGGTGGTCAGACCTGCTTTGGCAGGTTTGCGATCATCCGCCTAGGCCGAGGGGGAGTAAACACTGAGCGACTTTTTATCATGAGATCAGCGACGAAGCCTTAGGGTGTTTGCTGTAGAACAGGAGACAGGAGTTACTAGCGCAGTTCGAGGGAGACCAGATCACCATTTGCCGGTCCGCCCGGTTTGTAGTTCACGGTGACAGAGAGGTTTTTCCAGTCGCAGGAGAAGTCGTCGGCACCAATCAGAAGAAGAGACTTGTAATCCTGGGTGCGGAGCTTGAGCATTCTGCCTTCGGCAGAGACGGTAAGAATGGCAACCGGCGGTTGCCAGCAATCGACCCTCACCAGGTTACCTTTGGCAAACTTTGTGGCGCGCTTATCCTCGGGATCGGCAGATTTCTCGGCGGATTCGGCGGCGGCGCGCTTCGCAGCATCCTCCTCCAGCACATCGAATGGCGATTTTTGCTGGGCAAGTTTGGCCTGCGGTAAAGAGCCTGCGCCGAGCGGGATACCGTATTTGCGCTCGGTTTCGGCGCGCTCAACAAGGTCGCGCGTCAGAGCAACAATCAGCGGATTGCTGCTGCCCTTCAGCCGGTCGAGCAACACTTGAGAGGCATCCCATTTCTTACTGGCCACATAAATCTGGGCCAGGTGATACATGTACATTTCATTGCGCGGGCTCAAGCCGATGGCGGCGCGCTCGGCCTGCATGGCGCTGGGCGTGCTCCCGCCTTCATTGCGCGCAAGAGCCAGCAGGTCGTAGGCGTCGGCCATCTCGGGATACCACTCGAGCACAGCCTTGAGATCGAGCATCATGTTAGGAAGACCTTGAATATCGGCGAGCTTGCTCTTGGCCACGCGATACTTCAGCACAGACAAGTAATACCGCAGCCACATGTCGCGCTGATTGAGCGCGGCGGCGTCCGATAGTTCGGTCGAAGCTGCATCGAACTCGCCATGCTCGATGTGGTCCCAGGCAAGAATGCGATGGGCAAGTGCGCTGCCAATGGCATTAGTGGGAAGAAGATCGGGATCCTCGCCCGGCCTCTTCTCCTGATTTTTCGACTCGAATTTCTTGTCGGCAGCAGTAGGTGCGGTGGCTAACGCATGGAGCTCCTGCAATCCGACTTCACGGCGCTCGGGAATGCGGATCGCAACCTCCGCATAGAGCGCGCGCTCATCGGCCTCGGGAAACGGTTTTGAGCTGATAGCCAAGTCATCGGGACCCACCGGAACTTTGAAACGATATGACTGGCCGGGGCGAGCCGAGGCGGCATCGGGATTTGTCTGGCGTGCGGCACTGACAGCGGTAAGCAGAGCGGTCTGCGAGTGGAAGTAATCCTTTACCGCCTGCTCCAGTTTCCCGGAAGTCATCCCGTACGCCTGCTGAATCGCATCCTCGACGGGAACATGCTGGTTCAAGACAAGATCGAAGTAGCTTCCAGTTTCCGGCAGTTTCTTTTCGTGGAGCAGGTAGTGCATCACGATCCATGACTCGGCGTAGAAGAGAGTGTGATGCGTGCCTTGATTGCGGGCCGACGTGTCGTGCTTCAGAGTGAAGAGGTCGGGAAGAGGCAGCCAGACCTGAGCGCCCAACAATTCAGTGAGCGACTTGGGAGGATGGGTGTCGCGCTGATTGGAAAGTAAGTCCTGCGTGAGCGAGGGAATGAGTTCGGGGTCGCCACCAAGTTCGACCTGCTTGTTGTCGACGTGAATCGAGCTGAAATATTCTGCGAGATTGAGCTGGAGGGTAGTTGTAATTCAGCAGCATCAGGGCGAAATCGTGAGCGACGGCGCGCCAGGGTTCGTCCTCGAACAAGTTCAGCACAATGAAGTCCTGATCTTCGCCGAGAAGAAAGAAGCCGGGTACGCCGATGGGCTGTCCTTGATGCAGAGGCGCGACCTGGTAGTACGACTTATCGTTCTTGAACGCGAGAATGGTGAGCGGGACCGATTGATTGAGACGTTCCTTCGACAGCAGGAGAGCGAATACGGCCCGCATCTGCTC